>JAISUZ010000079.1 GCA_031271785.1 Fibrobacter sp.
ACCCTCCGCCTGCCTCACGCGAAGAAAAGGCATTCGTATATGCCTCCAAAAACATTGTCAGCACGCAAGCGTATTGACGTTGTTTTTTACGGCATATACAAACGCCTTAAAAATGTAAATTGCAACTCCCTCGCGATTTCAACGCTTCGGGACAAACCGGAGCGGCTTCCAGCCTAAAGGTTTTGAAAAAAGTATTGAGAACCGCGCTTAGGGATAAAAAATTGCTACCGAGTTCCTCGGGAATTGCAATCATGGGAATGGACATCAGGATACGCTAACATTGAAATCACGAAGAACATACCATCGTCACCCCGGACAAGTATGACAACGCAATTGTTTAATAACACCGAATGACAATAACGATGGCAGGGGTCGAATATTTTTGACCCGGTTTTCGGGCGGAAAAACCGGTTTCCGTCATTGCGAGCCGAAGGCGCGGCAGTCCAGGCGAGGGCATTGCCCGCGGCAGAAATACATTCCGCGTTCGCGATGACAAAAAGAGGCGTGGCTGTGATGTGCTTTACAGCATATAATAAAGCGCGGCAAACGGACGGGCGTTGCTGATGTAGTCGAGCATCAGGCTATTATTGTCATCTCCCGAGTCGGTATCGGTTAAATAGGTTCGGAAGTATTGATAAGACATGCGAAGCCCGCTCAGGACGGAAAAATGTTTGTAAGTAATGCGAAATCCGAGCCCCCAGGAATGACCCAGAATAAACGGATTTTTGAAGTCCGAGCCGGTGAAGAATCCGTAACCGCCGGTAGCAACGCCGTTTGCACTGAGTTTGACGAGGAATTTTTGTTCAAGGTTCGAGTAAAGCGGAAGCCCTATTTCAAAGCCCGCTTGGAGTAACAGGTTGTGAGAGGTGAACGAATTTTCGGTTTCGGCAGGTTCCGATTTGATTTTCAGTTGCTGGTAGCCGGCGTTTAAGTTGAAACTGATCCAATGATTGAGGGGGAGAAGAGTTGACAGGCTGTAAAACGGGCTGATGTCGAATTCAAAACGGTGAGGTTTTCCGGAGATCAGGTACTCGTAAGTAACTCGTTCGTCGGTAGTGTGAGCAAAATCAACGAGAGCTCCTACCATGAATTTTTCGCGGTAAAGGTTCGGGTAAGTGTAGCTGACGGAGCCGGCAAACAGGGGTCCGGCAGTGATTAAAACGAAAAACAGGCAAAAAAGCATTCGCATATTTCCAAATTTACCTTGTATTTTAAGAAAGGTTCATTTTTTTTAAGTATTTTAAATAAAAAAGTGTATTTTTTGGCGTGATATTTTTTCAGAAGAGGTTTCTTTATGAATTTCAAAAAGATTTTGGCTTGTTCGGTGATTTCTGCGGTTCTCTGGGGAGCGGCGGGTTGCAGCGACGAATTAAACACTAACGATCCGCAATCGGTCCGGAAGTACTTGACCAAACAGCAGATTGCTTTCACTCCGCAGCAGTTTATCGGTTATACTCTGGCGGGAGATACGGCGAAAATGACGCTTTTCCTGCAGGCTTCTTATGAAATCGACTCTCCGGACGGAAACGGGAATAACGCGCTCGTTATGGCGGTAAACCAGGGGAAAATCGATATGGTGCGTTACCTTTTGGATCACGGCGCGAAAGTTACCGGAATTACCAACAGTAACGGCGAAACTCTCATAGAAAGCGCTGTTTCCATGCGGCACGGCGATATTGCTTTGATGCTTCTTGAAAAAATGAAAGAATCCGACCCGGAACTGATGGGCGCGGCTCCTGCGGTGGCGTTTGCGGCAAAAACCGGAGCGACCGATGTTTTGAAGATGCTCGGCGATGCGGGCGCTCCGCTTGGGGTGAAAGGCGCCGATTCCTATTACCCGATTCACTTGGCTGTTAAAGGCGGACACTACGATGCTGTGGTTTATTTGATCGGCAAAGGCGTGGATGTGAATGTGACTTGCGGTCAGGGTTATACCGTTATGGACTGGGCCGATGACTCCGGCTACACGCGTATTATCGGTGTTTTGAAAAAAGCAGGCGCGAAAAATTCGGCGGCTTACAAAAAAGAATACAAGTAGTCTTTTGGGAACGGAATGTTTGAAAACAGCTCTTTTAAGAAAGGGCTGTTTTTTTATGTATGGAAATCTCGGTTACAGGAACTAAAATAATTTACAGTTATCAAATTCTCAGAATTTTCATATCCCCTGGTCCCGTTTCCCTTTTCCCGAAAGTTTCGTACCCAAAGAACCGAAATATCCGATACCGACCGGCGGGTAGCCCGTAGCCCGAAGAACCGGTATTGTGTGGCAGGGATGCGACAGGAACTGCGGAGACGCGCGGAATCTTAGGGGATAGAGAAAATAGACTTGAGATTTCGCGCGGCTCCGTTTTTGGCGGGGGCTCTCGCGCTCTATAGTGAAAACCAAATGGATCCTGAAACATCCTGAACTTGTTTTGCGCATCAATTAAGTCGCACTTTCATGTAAAACTTTCCAAGTCTGCGCCGCCGCTTGGTCAGGATCAGGATAACGAGAGTGAGCGCGAGGTGGGTGCCACCCCAAAAATGCGAGCCCGGTTCCGGAATGAAATGGAGGAAGCCACCCATGTTCATAGAGACATCCCGAATCCCCTTTTTTCTTTATGTTTGCTATATTTGGGCTAACGAAAAGGATTTTATTATGGCTAAAAAAGTTCAAGATGCTCTGAAGGATTTGGTTTCTCTTTGTAAGCGCCGCGGTTTTATTTTTCCGGGTTCCGAAATTTATGATGGACTCGCGAATACTTGGGATTACGGTCCTTACGGTACGGAACTGAAACGCAATATCAAAGAACTTTGGTGGAAAAAATTTGTGATTTCCCGGGCGGATGTTCTCGGGCTCGACAGTTCGATTTTGCTGAACCCGCGCGTGTGGCAGGCTTCCGGGCATGTGGGTAATTTCTCCGATCCGCTTGTGGATTGTAAAAGCTGTCATGAACGTTTCCGCGCCGATCATCTTTTGGAAGAGAAACTCGGCGAAGGGGCCTGTGCCGGAAAGACTTTTGCCGAAATTGACGTGATGATGAAAGAAAGCGGCGTGCAATGCCCGAATTGCGGTAAATCCGATTTTACGGAGCCGCGCGCGTTTAACCTGATGTTCCAAACCGAAATCGGGGTGGTGGAAGGTGCCGGGAACAAGGTTTATCTCCGCCCGGAAACGGCGCAGGGGATTTTTATCAATTTCAAAAATATTGTGGATAACGTGCGCCCCAAGATCCCGTTCGGCGTGGGGCAGATCGGAAAATCGTTCCGGAACGAAATTACGCCGGGTAACTTTATTTTCCGCACCCGCGAATTTGAACAGATGGAGCTTGAATTTTTCTGCGAGCCGGGGACGGAAACCGAGTGGTACCGTTACTGGAAGGATTTCTGCATGAAATGGCTCGGCGAAATCGGGATCCGCGGCGAAAAGCTTCGTTTGCGCGAACACGCTCCGGAAGAACTTTCGCACTATTCCAACGGTACGTCCGATGTGGAATACGAGTTCCCGTTCGGCTGGGGCGAGCTTTGGGGGATTGCTTCCCGCACGGATTACGATTTGACGCAGCACCAGAAAGAATCCCGCGTGAAGCAGGAATATTACGATGCGGTTCAAAACAAGCGTTACATTCCTTATGTGGTGGAACCTTCTCTCGGTGTGGATCGCTTGCTTCTCGTGCTTCTTTGCGATGCCTACGATGTGGAGAAATTGGATGACGGCGAAGAACGCGTGGTGCTTCATTTCCATCCGAAAGTAGCTCCTGTGAAAGCGGCGGTGCTTCCGCTTGTTAAGAAAGGAAAAGTGAAAGAGAAGGCCGAAGAGATTTATCGGAAACTTCTTCAGCGCTGGAATGTGGAATTTGATGAAACCCAGTCTATCGGAAAGCGTTACCGCCGTCAAGACGAGCTCGGCACGCCTTATTGCATCACGGTGGATTTCGATACCATCGGCGAAGGGGATGACGTGGACGCCGCTCACAAAGATATGGTGACGGTGCGTGACCGCGATTCCATGAAGCAGGAATGGGTGCCTATTGCCGAACTTGAGAATTGGTTGTTTACACGCCTCGGTTAGGTCTTGCGGACATTCACCGAAATGTTCAGGTTTTGAAATGGAGTTTGTGTCGGACAAGGTAAATTTTCACAGGAATACTGGCGGTATTTCAAGAAAATGGAACGCGGTATGGCACAACCGATCGAATTCAATTGATGTGCCGAAATCCATCAAAAGATGGACGTTGAGCGTGGATATCCACAAGACGTCTAAGGAGGAATCATGAAACACAAACACAAGAAAGCTCTTGATCGCCTGAAGAAATTCATGAAAAAAATCAAGGGTTTGAAGACATGGCAGAAAGTGCTCCTGCTTGCAGTAGCCGTTGTTTTACCGGCAGGGATCCTCATTGCGACGATGGCGCTCGCCGCTGTTAAGAAACGCTGATGTTTTCTTCCCGGCTTCCGGAACATTTAACGCCGACTCCGTTTTTTAATGCGCTTGAGAGTGAAAGAACCCGCGCGCCTTATACAGATTTGACGGCGAGTTCTCCCGCCGAAACCGGGATTCTCCGTTCATTTTCCTTTACCTGGAATTCCGAAGAGGCGAAAGTAAAATCTTCGGAAACAGCGGCGGCGGTAGCCGCTTATTATGCGGCGCGCGGGATTCCGGCGGAACCGGCGCAAATCCGTTTCACAAGCGGTACGAGCGAAGCGTATTCCGTGTTGTTCAAAACGCTTTGCAATCCGGGCGATGTTATTTTAACGCCGGTTCCGGGTTACCCTTTGCTTGAAACGCTTTCCGAACTCGAGTTTCTGAATACTTATCCTTATTTTCTGAAACAGAGCGGCGGCGCTTGGAAAATTGATTTGAAATCTCTCGAATCCGCGCCGCCGGAAGCAAAAATTCTTTTGCTGGTTTCTCCGCATAACCCCACCGGACATTGTGTTTCCGCCGCAGAATGGGGTGCGATTCTCTCGTTTTGCGAAGAGCGGAAAATGGTACTCGTGGTGGATGAAGTTTTCGGTGATTATACGGAAGCCGGTGTGCCGCGTTCCCTGCTTTACCCCCGGAGTAACGTGCCGGTTTTTTGGCTGAACGGGCTCAGTAAAACAGCGGGGCTTCCGACGGTGAAACTTTCCTGGCTTTATTTTCATGTTCCCGAACCGGAGAAAGAGGCGTTGCAAAATGCGTTGGACTATGTGCTGGATGCCTATTTGAGCGTGTCGTCCATGGCGCAAAAGATGGCGCGCCCGTTACTTGCGGATTCGTTTGAGTTTCAGACAAAAGTAAAGGAACGGCTTTCGCAAAACCGCGATATTCTCCGCCGTTATTTTCCGCCGGAAAAACTCTCTTTAGGAGACGGCGGCTGGTATGCTTCTCTTTATTTTGAAAATCAGGATGATGAAGTGCTGGCGTTTCAATTATTGCAGAAACACCGGATTTTGGTACACCCCGGTTTCTTTTTTGATTTTCAGGAAGACGGTTGGATTGTAGTGAGTTTGCTCACCGAACCCGATTTATTTGAGAAAAGTATTCAAGTCATTTGTTCTTAGAACCCCAAAAAATCCATAAAAAAATCCCCCGGCAGTACCGGAGGATTTTTTTAATCCGTTTGGATGATTACTTGGAGGCAACCACGCGAGCCATTTCACAGGTCTTGTTGCTGTAACCCCATTCGTTATCATACCAGGAAACCACTTTAACAAAGTGAGGATCCAAAGAAATGCTTGCCTTTGCGTCGAAGATGGAGGTGCAGGATTCACCGCGGAAGTCTGTGGAAACCACATCGTCTTCGGTGTAGCCGAGAATACCTTTCAATTCGCCTTCGGCGGCAGCTTTCATGGCAGCCTTGATTTCGTCCATGTTTGCCGGCTTGTCGAGAACAGCGGTCAAATCAACCACGGAAACGTCGGAAGTCGGAACGCGGAAAGCCATACCGGTGAGCTTGCCGTTCAAAACCGGAAGCACAACACCCACGGCCTTTGCAGCGCCGGTGGAAGACGGAATGATGTTTTCGAGAATGCCGCGGCCGCCGCGCCAATCTTTAGCAGACGGACCGTCCACAGTCTTTTGAGTTGCCGTAGCGGCATGAACGGTGGTCATCAAACCTTTCACGATACCGAACTTGTCGTTGAGCACTTTTGCAAGCGGAGCGAGACAGTTGGTGGTGCAGGAAGCATTGGAGATAATGTCTTGACCGGCGTAAGAAGTATGGTTCACACCGTAAACGAACATCGGAGTCTTGTCTTTGGAAGGAGCGGACATAATGACTTTCTTCGCGCCGGCGGTAATATGTTTGCGTGCGCTGGCATCGTCCAGGAAGAACCCGGTGGATTCAACAACCACGTCGGCATTCACTTCGTTCCATTTGAGGTTTGCCGGATCGCGTTCGGCAGTGAGACGGATCTTGTTGCCGTTTACAACGAGAGCGCCGGCTTCTACTTTAACGTCACCTTTGAAACGACCGTGTACGGAGTCGTATTTGAGCATGTATGCGAGATATTCGGGTTCGAGAAGATCGTTAATACCAACAACAGTAATATCGTTAGCGAAATTTTGAACGGCGGCACGGAACACCATGCGGCCAATGCGACCGAAGCCATTGATACCGAGTTTAAGAGCCATTGAGGAATCCTCATTTTTAGGTTAATGAATGCAGCCCTTGGAGAGAGCAAGCAGGATGCTTCAAATTTATTAAAAAGAAGCAACTTCGGCGAGATCTCCCCGAAAAAATCCGTATTTTCAAGGGCGGGGGAAGAATCCCCCTCGCTTCAGCCCGGGGGATCGCGGTTTCTTGATTCAAGTTCTTCGTGTATAAAAATCAGGGATATGGGACCAGGTATCGGCGCCGATTTTTTTTGCTTTGTTAAAATCATATTTATTGGAATGTTTTACATATAAGTGTGAACCTATTGGTGCGCAAAACGAAAAATCGGTTTACCGAATCCTCCTGTCCCATATCCCTGGTCCCGTATCTCACGAAGAACATACCGGATTGCCGATTCTTCCGGCTTCCCTTGGTCGCCGGAAACCGCGCCCGGTCTTGCGCTGCCTCCTCAAGAATAGTTCTTCGGGTGTGAAATTTCCGGGATAAAACGGCGGTACAGACAAAGAAAATCTTACACGCCGATTCGAACTTAACTTGTGTGCAAAATGGGAATGGGGCATAGGGAATAGATAATTCAGTCATTGAAATCACGAAGAACACATTCACCGTTATCACGAGCCACGCAG
>JAISUZ010000092.1 GCA_031271785.1 Fibrobacter sp.
AACCTCAATCAAGGAATTGTTATGGCAATTACTAAAGTTTGGCTCGACGAATCGAGCGATGAATGCATCTCCTGCGGCGCTTGCGAAGCGGTCTGCGAAGCCGTTTTCAGCGTCCCTGAAAAAATGGTAGTGAAAACAGGCGTAAACTATAACGACTATGCGGCCGAAATCGAAGAAGCCGCCAACTCCTGCCCGCCGGGCGTGATTAAATACGAGTAATCACGGCATTTTAGTAATGTTTGCTCCCGGGAAACCGGGAGTTTTTTGTTTAAACCGGGAACTCTGCACGCAAACCCTATTCCTCCGTTGCGGAAATGAGTAAATTAGCACTCTATGGTAAAACGTCTTTTAACTTATTCGGCATTTCTTTTCTGTTTACTTCCGGCGTTCTCACAAGCGCAAAGCGCCGATGAGTTGATGGCAAAATCCGCGGCCTGGTTTAAAAGCGGAAAAGCGTGGAGCTTAAAATTCCGCCTGGTTCATGAATACGCGGGCTCGAAAGACAAAATTTCGCAGAGCGGCGCGCTCCTCGTGGGTGAAAAAAACCGGTTCCGCCTGCAAGTGCCGGGCATTGTCTTTTACAGCGACGGCACAAGTTTATGGCAATGGAATCAGGAACAAAAACAGGTTTTGATTAAATCGCTCGCCGACCTCTCGGGAGCATTTCACCCGTCGGAACTCTTATTCAAGTATTTAAACTGCAAAGCGATTTCTGCGGTGAAATCCATTTGGAACGGGAAATCCGTTTGGATTTTAAAACTGGATCCGCTCCCTTACGCGAGTCAATTCTCCGCGATGGAGGTGTATCTCGGCAGCGATTACGCCCCGCTCCGCCTCATCACCACCGATTCCACAGGCTCCGTCTCGTGGTATGATATTTTGGATCTGAAAAAAGAATCGAACCCAAGCGATGCGGAATTTAAATTCAAAAGTTCTCCGGATATTGACGAAATCGACATGAGGTAATTGATGAGCTTCAAATCGGCAATAACACATCGTATTGATTCAATAATTTGTGCTTGCGTAAAAGTCAGGAATAAGAGATACGGGACAAGGGACATAAAAAATTCCTATCCCATTTCCCATATCCCGTTTCCCTGTATTTCATATCTTTTTTTACTTTGTTCTTTAACCTTCGCCGCCGAATCCGGGCTTGTAAGTAACTCCGCTTTTGCGGTGGGACCGGGGCCCGAAAAAAGTTCCGTATGGGTATTTTCCCGCGGCGACGCGGGCAGCGGACTATCCCTCGTCACTCTCGGCATCAACTCAAACGGCATTTCAGCCGCACGAATTCAGCCGGAGTATCTCGATGATACTTTAACGGCGGTACAAGACGGCGTATTCTCCGATTTAACGGCGGAACACCGGCGAACGCCGGCAGTAAACGCCGGAAGTCTCGGGTGGGTGCTTCCTCTTATTTCCTACGATAAAGCATCCGGCGGTTTTTTAAAACCTTATGGACTTCTCCTTTCAAGAGGCGTGAACGCCGTTTATTCCAGAGAACTTGCGGAACCCGCCGTCACGTTGCCCCAAAGCGACCGCCCTATGGATAAAGCCGTGAGCGCTTTCGCTTACGATGAAAGCGCCAAAAAACTGTGGTTTGCACGCGGGAAACTCGGTGTGGGCGTATATGATGTTTCCAAAGGGGCAAATAGCCCGGTATTGGAATCTTACGCGCCGAATATCAAAACTCTCCACCTCGATACGCTCGCTTACGGCATGGTTCTCGACAGTACGCAAAACCCGGCGGTATTCGGCATGGCACTCCACCCGGAAACCTCCGAACTTTGGCTTGCCACGGAACGCGGGCTTTTTGTGAAAAAAGGAAACGCGTTACAAAAAGTGGAAAAACTCAAATCCGAACGCGTCACGGGAATCTGGATCGGCGGTGAGCCGGTTCAAGCCATCGCCGAAATTTCGGGACGTGAAAAAACAAGCACGCGCAACCTTCTTTTCCGCTCGTATGCCGGCAAAGATTTTGAAGAAGTGATTTTCAAAGATACCCTCGGTAAAATGCAGAAAAACATTTACGACAACGCGGATTACAGCGTAAGCTCGGTCGCTTTCCTCGGCGCCAAATCGTTTCTCGCAGTACAAACCATCGAAGGCAATATCAGCGGATTGCTGAAACTCGACTCCATTGGAGCCATCCCCTGGGAAAATGAAAACCAGTGGCTCTACGCTCTGAACGCGGGCGTCGTGAACCGGAATGTAACCGTCACTTCGGTGACCGCATTTCCGTTTTCCGACACGCAAACAGGACTTGCCGTCTCCACTTACGGCGCAGGGATTTCGGTATCGGCAGACTCCGGAAAAACATGGTCTTACATTCTGAATCAAGGCCCGGTGGGCGATAATTTAGGCTCCATCCGTATGGTGCCTTCGGTCATCCCCGCCGGGGGAACCGCGCTCGTTGCTTACAAAGTAAGTAAGGATTCCAAAATCACCATTGAAATTTTCAGCTACGACATGCGAAAAATCAGAACCATCATTAAAAGCGCCCCGCGCCCGGCCAGCAGCGTAAGAAGCAGCCTCGCCACCGAAGATTTTTGGGACGGATTTGACGACCGGGGGCGCATCGCCACCATGGGAATTTACTATGTGCGCGTCAAAGACAATCACGGGCACGTGGGTTGGGGAAAAGTGATGACTCTCGGAGGGAAAAAATGAGTATAAAAACAAAAACCTCCGAACCTCAATCACGGGCGATGGGATACGGGACAAGAGCCGCTGGTCCTCCCCGGCTTGACCGGAATTTTCTATTTCATTCAATTCAGGGTGCCTCAAAAAATTCATTCCCCATACCCCATTTTCCATTTCCCTATATTCCATACCCGAAAAGGCATATTACCAATCGCCATGAGCGCAAAGCAATTTTTAACCCCCTCCGGAAACAAATTTTCGTATTGCTGATCCTCTTTTTGAGTACTCTTGTCTTTGCCGGCAAAAAAGCCTCTCTCGGCGGATTCGACGGATTCGTGGAACGCATGGGAGCCGCCACGCGGGAACTCTCCCGCGGAAACACCGGAAGCGCCGATACCTCCGCGATGCCCGGAGCTTATTGGAACCCGGGCATCCTCGGATTTCGCGGCGGACTCTCTTACACGCTTCACGGCGAACGCCGCGACCTTGACCGCTCCGGCGGTTCTCTCGGTCTCGAAGGCCGGGTCGCCGGGCGCATGGGTATCGGCGCCGCACTTCTCTACCGCGGCGACTACAACTTCGACGTCATCAGCGAAGACGACGAAAACCTGGGCACCGCATCCCCTTATTTTATGATGGGTTACGTAGGGCTCGGGTATCGCATTTCCCGCAAAGACGGGCTCGGCGTTTCCTTTTCATTCAGTTACGACAACCTCGACATCGGCAGATACTATAATGATGCCGGACTCGTCGATAGCTACCGCAGCCCCGTCACCCTCGGACTCGGCTGGATCCGCCAATGGAACTCCAACTGGTCGAGTTCGGTAGTCATCCGCAACCTCAGCTTCAGCAGTAACCTCTCGGCGCGCTGGGATAAAAACACCGGTAATAATAATTCCCTCACCGCCTCGGAAGGGCTCCGCCCGAAAGTACTGCAAATCGGGCTCGGATACCGCTCCCGGGTCTTCAACCGCCCCATTTCCGTATGGATGGAAGCCCTGGATTACCAAATGGCGGACACATTGCTTGTTTTTGACCCGGATTTCCACCTTTGGACGGCACGCGCAGGTTTCGAATACGAAATATTTCCCCGCGGCATGGTGCGCCTCGGCATGGATGACTCCAATTATTCCCTCGGATTCGGCTACCGCTTTGAAATCCGGATCGGAAAAACCGTTTTACCGTTCGACATAAGCTACGCGCTTGTTTACGAATCCGAAGCGGAACTTTGGAATCCGCTCAGTTTTGGTGTCCGCGGGTGGATTCTTTAGCGCACATTTTCTATATTGGCGCTCTCTTATGATAAAACGAAATAATACCAAAAAAACAGAACCTCGCTGGGAACGCAAAAAAGATGCCCGCCCGAAAGAAATTATCGCGGCAGCGCACACCGTATTTGTGGAAAAAGGTTACTCAGCCACTCGTGTAGAACTTATCGCCGCCAAAGCGGGTGTTACCGCCGGAACCCTCTATGTTTATTTTGAAAACAAAGAAGATCTTCTCAAAACGGTAGTTCGCGAAGCGATCAAACCGATACTCTCTTTCGGCCATAAGTTTGTGGAAGAATTCAAAGGAACGCCCGAAGAACTCGTGCATATTCTCGTGCACACCTGGTGGGATCTCATGGAAAAACCGGGAGTCGCCGGCATTCCGAAACTGATGACCGCCGAAAGCACGAACTTTCCCGAGCTCGGAAAATTCTATGCCGAAGAAGTACTCACTCACGCATTCAGAATTGTAAAACAAGTTTTGAATTACGGAATTCGCCATGGAAAATTCAAAATCGAAAACGTGGACATGATGGCGCGTGTAATCATGGGCTCTTTACATGAACTCACCGTCAATGCGCATTCGTTTGCGAAATTCCAACCCGCAATCGATATTTCGGAATACTTAAAAAATCAAGAACAACTGATTCTCCGCGGCATCACCTAAAACCATGATTAAATTCTTGCATCTGGAAAATGTGCGAGGGTTAAATTCAATGGAAGTTCCGTTCTCGGACGGAGTCACGGTCATCAGCGGGAAAAACGGAGCGGGAAAAACAACGCTCCTCGAAGCTATTCATTTGCTCAGTCAGGGGTACTCATTTCGCTCCCGGGAACTCCGGGAAATGATCGCTTGGGAAAAGCCGGAAATGATTCTCCGCGGCAACCTGGAAAACACATTCGGAGAAAGCCGCCGCGCCGTCAGCGTTCAGCGGAACGGAGAAATTCTCGCGAAAAAGAACGGAACCGAATCCAAAAGCGGCGGAATCTTTTTCGGAGAAACTCCCGCTGTCGCCATGCAACCCTCGGACATCGGACTCGTACAGGGCGCGCCGGAACAACGCCGCCGCTGGATGAATGAACTGCTTTGTTTTCAAAACACGGCGAATGCAGACAAACTCCGCCGTTACCGCCGCGTCCTCATGCAACGCAACAGCTGGCTCAAACAAAAAAAATCGGGCGAAGCTCCCGGCGGAGAATCGCTCTACCAAATTCTCACGGAACAACTCATCGAGCTCGGCGCGTTCATCTGGCAAAAACGCCTCGAACTCACGCAAGAACTCTCCCGGCATATCGCACAAACTTACGAATTACTCTCAAACCGCACCGACTCCGTAAATTGCACCTACCGCAGTTCCGCCGGCGAATCCGGTAGTTTCACATCGCCTCAAGAATTCAAAAATGCATTTGCCGCACGTCTCGAAACTTTAGACGAAGCCGAACGCCGGCAAGGCATCACGCTCGCGGGGCCGCACAAAGACGACTTTGTCCTGTGGCACGATCACCACGAACTGCGCACCTCGGGATCCCAAGGGCAATGCCGCTCCGCCGCCATCGCCATGCGCTTCTCAGCCACCGCCATCGCCGAAACTCACTTGGCAAAACCGGTATTACTCCTCGACGACATCTTCGCCGAACTCGACCCGTATCGCCGCGCCGCCGTCGCCGAACTCATCCGCCAAAAACAAACTCAAGTCTTTATCGCCACCCCCCGCGCCGAAGATCTCTCCTTCACGCCCGATCAGGAAATCCGGATTTAAGCCGTGTCCCTGCTATGGGCGGCTTCCGTTCCGGAACCGGGCTGGCATTTCAGCGGCGGTGAAACCACCTGCTGAAACGGAGCTTCGCTTATTTTGTTCTTCAGGTTCATTCCTCCCCGCGAATCTCCGCCCTTCGGGTCGCATCCCTGCCGCACAAAACAGTATTCTTCAGGCATAGAAATCAGAAATAAAAAATCTATTTTTAGCGCGTGAACTTATACTCTTTTCATGAACTCCCCGTTCCACTCCATCAAAAGGACAGCGTCAAGCAAAAACTGGCGCAGGAACTCCGCATTCGGGAACATGAAATTCAAAGCTTCAAAGTTTTGCGGTATTCACTCGATTCCCGCAAAAAAAATGCACCTCACTGGTCCTTTAACGTTCAATTCGAATATGCAGGCGCGCCGCTTTCTCACGCGCGCCTCTCCCTTACCGCACCCGTTTCGGAACATTTGGAAGACGACGCTTATTACCGTTCCATTCCGTTCCCGCAAGAAATCGCCATCGTCGGGGCAGGCCCCGCCGGACTTTGGGCCGCGCTTCACTTCTTACGCAATGGGTTTCGAGTGCATCTTTACGAACAGGGAAAACCGGTAGAAGAACGCATGAAAGATATCCGGCGATTCTTCGTCAACCGTAAATTCAACCCTTACTCCAACGTACTCTTCGGCGAAGGCGGCGCCGGAACCTTTTCCGACGGAAAACTCAACACGCGCACCCGGAATATTTTCTCGCAAACCGTCCTGGAAGACATGGTAGCCGCCGGTATCTCCCGGGAAATACTCACTTTTGCAAAACCGCACATCGGTACAGACAAATTATTTTATCTCCTGAAAAATTTGCGCCGGCAAATCTTGGAACTCGGCGGGACCATTCACTTTGAAAACCGCCTCGAAGATATCCAACTATCGTCCGGCCGCCTTTCACAAATCCGTATCAACGGAAAATGGATTTCCGCCGAGGCCCTTGTGCTCGCATCCGGGCATTCGGCGCGCGAAGTTTACGCGCTCCTCCGCGAACGCGGCATCGCTCTCGAATCCAAAGCATTCGCCATGGGCGTTCGCGTAGAACACCCGCAAGCCCTCATCAACGCCTGCCAACTCGGCAAAAACGCGGACACCCGCCTTACCGGCAACGCCGAATACGCGCTCACCGCCAAAACCCTGAACGGAACTTCCGCCGCGTACAGCTTTTGCATGTGCCCGGGCGGCGTACTCGTGCCCTGCGCCTCGGAAGCAGGAACGTTCGCCACCAACGGCATGAGCCACAGTCACCGGCGCGGACCCTATGCCAACGGAGCCATTGCGGTCCCCATACCCGCAAGCGAAACCCTTTTAGGGAACCTGAATGCTCAAAGAAATTTGGAACAAAAAGCATTTGAAATCGGCGGAAAAAATTATGCCGCGCCCGCGCAAACCATCGAAGCGTTCCTTCACCGTAAAACAGACCAAAAACTCCCGCACTCCACTTACCCCTGCGGGCTTGCTCCCACCAATCACTGGGAATGGCTCGGGAAAGAAATCTGTGCTTCCCTCGCGGAAGGCTTCCAAAACTTTGAACGAAAAATCCCCGGGTTTATCAAAAACGGCTTAATCGTTTCCCCGGAAACCCGCACCAGTTCCCCGTTGCGAATATGCAGGCACAATGATTCCCTCGAATCCGTATCCGCGGCAGGGCTTTACGTCATCGGCGAAGGAGCCGGTTATGCCGGCGGAATCGTCACGAGCGCCGCCGACGGCGTGCGCCTCGCTTGCCGCGCCCGAAAGGAGAAAACCGCATGATCACCCGTTTTATCGACCGCCACCACTCCTCCATGCGTCTGGATCGTTACCTGAGAAAAGCATTCCCGAACGAACCGCTCTCCACCCTGTTTTCTATCCTCCGCAAAAAGAAAGTGCGCGTCAACGGCGTCGTAGCAAAAGCCCCTCAAATCGTTCAGGAAGGCGACCTCATCGCTATTTATGAAAACCTGAAATCGGAAACGGAAAATCAAAACGCGCCCGCCCCAAAAGGCTGGGGAACCCAAAAACAAATCTGCGACCCGGCATTTTTTAAAGAAAACTTCGACATTCAACTCGAAACCGAAGATTTCCTGATCGTCCAAAAACCCTCGGGGCTTGCAAGCCAACCCGGCACACACACGCGGGAAGGCGAAACGCTCGTGGACCTCCTCCGGCAATGGGGCGAAAATCAAAAACTTGATTTTAAACCTACCTTAGTCCACCGCCTCGATCAGGAAACTTCCGGGCTTCTGATCGCCGCACTCCACGGAGACGTTCTCCGAAAACTCGCGCAAATGATCCGGGAACACCAAATCGGAAAACATTACTACGCGCTCGTCAAAGGAAACCTGAAAAAAACAAAAGGCACCATCCGCAGCGCCCTCGAACGCTCCGACAAGCCTCAAGGCAAAAAAGTCGAATCTTCCGAAAACGGAAAAATGTCCGTCACGCATTATCAGGTCTCCAAACGCTACGAAGGCTTTGATCTCCTCAAAATCAAACTCGAAACCGGGCGAATGCACCAAATCCGCGTTCATTTCTCGGAACTCGGACACCCGCTTGCCGGCGACACGCGCTACGGCGACTTCGCAATCAACCGTGAAATGAAAAAAGATTACGGCTTAAAACGATTATTCCTGCACAGCTGCCGGCTCGAATTCCCCTGGAAAGGGAAAACCATCATACAAGAAGCCGCGCTGCCCGAAGACTTAAAAAGTGTACTGAAAAAATTAAAACCGCCGGAGAACTTCCAGCGGCCTTAAAATCAATTCTTGCGTTTAATCTTCCCGGTTCCGGTGACGCATCACGCGCAGAAAGTTCTGGCGTTTAAAATCGTTGCGGTGTTCCATACAAAAACGCGGATACACGAATTGTTTCGGGAATACTTTAATCGGGAACACGGAATTACAGCCTTCCAAACAGCATTTGAAATTCAGCTCAAGCACTTCCGTGTAATTATGCCGAAAAATAATATTCTTCGATTCGATACTTTCCACATCTTTCTTTTGCTTTTGACGCTGCTTAATATCGCGGTGAAGCTCGCAATACTTCGCAATCGGATGCCCCCAAAATTCCCGACCGCAACCGGGTTCTTGGCAAATTTTGAGCTTAATGCGCTTCTTTTTCTTGTATTTCGGTAACTGCATTAGCACTCCGTTGAAAGTGAGGATTAAAATTTAGCAAAAATCATAAAAAATCACAACAAAAAAGAGCTAAACGCGGTTTTCAAACGTTTAATTATTATGCACTCATTACTTTTTCCCCTGATCTTCGCCGCCGGGCTCAGCTCCTGCCGGCTCTTTGAAACTCCCGCGATTCCGCCCGAACCGCTCCACATTCATGTACTTTCCGTAGGGCAAGGGCTATCCGTCCTCCTGGAACAAAACGGCAAATTTGCCCTCTTCGACACAGGCCCGGGCGGCGCCGGACTCGAAGACACCCTCCGGAACCGCGGCATCGACACTCTCGAATGGATCGCATTCAGCCACTCACACCTGGACCACACCGGCGGATTCTTCGACTTAGCAGCCCCTATCCGCCAAAAGAAACTCCATATCCGGCAAATTTATTACAGCGCCGGCGAAAACCGCACACTTTACGGCGATTCGGCCTTGCGGCAAGCGCAAAACTCGGGAATCCGTACCGGAGAACGGCGCCAATTCGATACCCTCGCTTGGGCGGCTCCGCATCAATTCAAAATCCTTTACCCGCCGCCCTATGAAAACACAAACGAAAACGCCGCAAGCCTCGTACTTCAAATCTCAAACGGTGAATATTCCGCGCTATTAACGGCAGACCTCGAAACCCCGGGAGAAAAATCACTCCTCGCCACATTTCCCTCTCTGAAAACCGATCTCTTACAAGTAGGGCATCACGGCAGTAACACCGGTACCTCCTTTGCTTTCTTATCAAAAATCCAACCGGGCGAAGCCGTCATCAGCGCGGGGAAAAGAAACCCTCACGGACACCCCGCGCCGGAAGTCCTGCAAAAACTATCCCTGATTCTCGGCGATACCTCCAAAATTTCCCGCACCGATACGGAAGGCACGGTATCATTCACACTCTCCCCCGCAGGACTCTGGAAACGGAAACAATGAATCCAAGTGCGCCGGGTCGGCATGTCTCCGGGCTACCCTCCGCCCGCCTCACGCGGTAACATGAAACAAAAAATCCCTGCGGAATGCAGGGATTTTTTGTTTGAAGAGAGAATGAACTTAAAACGGTTTTTGATATTTGCCGTTCATTAACTGACCGAACATTAATTGCAAAATTTGAGTGTAGTAGCCGTAAGAGGAATTCCAACCTTTCCCATTAAATGCAGCCTGACAAGCGGCATACCAATCCGAATAAGAAGCGGAACCCATCAAGCAATAAGAACCGAGATGGGCATTCACAATGACAGTTCGGGTCGGACTAACCGTTCCGTCAATAAGAAAAGTTTTCTCCGGAATTTTAGAGACATCACCACCGGTAAAACCAACTACAAAGTTTGCCATACCATCTAACACTTGCTTTGCCTTAGCATCACCGAACCAGTAGTAATCCCAAGCAATTCGCCAGCCGATACGGAGCGCTTCTTTATCATAAGCATTATAGCTCTGTGCGCTGGTTCCGTTCGGAGCCGGAGCAGCCTCACCGGCCTGATTTGACCAGTCGGGAAGGAGCCCGGCGCCGGTAGCTTGAACTTTAATCATATAGTCATAATTTGCATCAATCACCGCTTGCCAATTATGTGCAGGGTCCACCATGGCAAACAAACGGTAAGCAACCGGAGAGAAATAGCTCAGGTTAAAAATTCCATCTCTCTGCGAGTCCTTGGCCGGCGGAAACCACATAGCGCTATTGCCGGAACAAACCAAATAATTTGCATTACAATTACCTTCAACCAATTGGTTCCATAATG
This sequence comes from Fibrobacter sp., assembly GCA_031271785.1. Taxonomy (GTDB): domain Bacteria; phylum Fibrobacterota; class Fibrobacteria; order Fibrobacterales; family Fibrobacteraceae; genus JAISUZ01. The sequence goes on from JAISUZ010000092.1 coordinate 10,577, forward strand.
AGTTAGCAACCTCTTTTGCCCAACCAAGATATTCATCCGCTACTGCCGGCGCATCGGCACGATATTTCATGGAAGCAAGAATCAGGGCGGCGGCAATATCCAAGTCGGCATCCGTAGCAGCAGAACCGTCTTTACTGCCATTAAACGAATCGGAAATCCAATAAAGCAATCTATTAGTACCGGAGGTACTATATGTCATCATTCCCATAGCAAATTGATAAAGTCTGTGAAAAACCTCTATATCACCTTGAAATAATGAAATTAACATCCCATAACCGATGCCTTCCGAAACAGTACATTCGCCCTTTATCATGCTACAGCCATTACTTGTACCATCCCATTTGATACGAGCCGGACTTAACCCATTATATGTAAAAATATTATAAACAGGGTCTAGAATCAGCCCTTTATCCAAATCATCTTCATAAGTAACATACCAGCGAGCCTTCCATTCCAAATACCAACTATCAATCATGGTTGGGTTTGCGCCAACACCAATAAAAGAATGCCCCGGAATACTGCCTCCCGAAGAAGACGAATTTATTACCGTTTCAGAAGAACTGCCGGATCCCGGAATCGGCGGCATTGTACCGCCGTCATTATCACAAGCGGCTAAAAAGAAAAACAATAATAATGCACAAAACCATAAGCCCGTTCGTTTCATTTTATTCATGTAAAAACCTCTCTAGACGATTTAGCCCTAATATATATTTTTGTATTGAAATAAGGTATACCTGTCATAAAAAAGGCAGAAAACCGTTTTCAGCGGAAAACCCCAAAATCAGTCCGTTTTCCTGTCATTAAAATATCCATTCCATTAATTTAAAACAAAAAAATCTCCGGTATTGCCGGAGATTTTTTGTAAAGATAAATCTCTTACTTGAGAACAATCTTTTGATTGAAGTTCACAGCCTTACCGGAAACGCGAACCATGTAAACACCCGCGTCAAGGTTAGAGAGATTAACGGAAGAGTTCAAAACGCTCTTCACCATTACTTGACCTTGGAGGTTGATCACTTCCACATTAGCACCGGCATTCACACCGGAGAAGGAAAGGGTACGACCGGCAAGATGAGCTTTCACATTATTGGAAACAGTCACAGAATTTTCGATTGCAATAGTACCAATAGTACATGTTCCCAAAGCACCAAACTGCCAAATTTTCACGTTATTGGTAGCTGTAGAACCGTTAGTACCGGCAAACTTCAATTTGAAGGCTACTGTTTGAGCTGTCGGATCACCGCTAATCGGTGTCCCCCAACCGGATTCTTGTTTGAAACTCGCCCAAGGAATATCAACAATACTTTGAGCTGTCTTTGGAGTAATGGCAAAAGCCGGTTCATTATATTCGGTCAAAGAACCGTTCCCGGTATATTCCATTTCCATGGATAGCTTTGCAGAGTTCTGAAGTACAACGCAAACACCGGAACCAAAATTTGCTACGTTCGTGGCATCTTTATTCCCGTTCACAATGTTAAAACCATAACCCACAAACGGATACTCAGCAGCAGCACCGGCATTCATCGTGATGGAAATAGAACCGGTTGCATCAATCATCGGAGCGACATAATCACCATATTCGTTTGCCGCTACCGGATAGGTTACAGAAGAAGAACCACCGTCATTTTCACGGTCATCATAATCAAACCAATAACCACCGTCGTCAACACCCGGGGTTGGGGTATCAACAGTACAATCCACTGCTGGGGAACATACACGATTTGTGCCGCCGGGAACACTACCGGCCACGTCAAACCACAATGTTTGAGCAGAAGCCATCGAAGCAAAAGCTAAGAAAGCCAAAGGAAGATATTTTTTATTCATACGTTTCTCTCTCTTTAAGTGAATATTCCTCCCCGAAAGGGGAGATAATCTGGGCTAAATATATCATCTTTTTTTGGAAACAGGTAGTTTTTTTTAAAAGTTTCAATCAACTGGCGAAATTACCCCGATTTCAACACATTGTTTCCTGTTTTTTTACAAACGGTTTCATTCGTAAACACTTTTTCGAAGCATTCTCTTTTTTTCGGTTCCATTGTGCTTGCTCCAATATAAATTGGAGATGATTTTACTTTTTTGGGAGTTTCTATCTATGAACCTATTCCATTTTTCGCGTTTTCTTTTTTCATTCGCTTTGCTCATCTTTGCAGCAACCTCTCTGCAGGCTGCCGTTAATTTTCCGTTTCCGCAAAAGAAACAATATCCTTATGGGAACATTTTTAACGGGGGAGATGCCTCTAAAATTCAAAAACAATTCACGACCTGGAAAGGGGCCTGGTATAAAGACTTAAACAACGGTACCGCTTATGTGATTAGCCCAAACGACAGTACCGAAATCGCTGTATCCGAGGGAATTGCTTACGGAATGTTACTCATGGTTTATATGAGCAGTACCACCGCAGATTATAAAGCCGATTTTGATAAACTTTGGGCTTACTGGAAAAAATATGCTGTCAACGGCGGAACGGCTTCCGGTATGAAATGGCATATTAACAACAATAATGGTCAGGCCAATGCCGGCACCGCTACCGATGCCGATATTGATGCGGCGGTCGCCCTCGTTATGGCTTATAAGCAGTGGGGACAGGATTCTTACCTAACCGATGCGAAATCTTTGATTACTTGGATTAAAAACAATGATATGCAGACAAACGGTCTCATTAAACCCGGAAGCAACTGGAGCGACCCGTTTAACACAAGTTATGTATCTCCGGCGGCATTTAAATTATTCGCTCAAGTCAACACGGCAGAAGTTACTTTTTGGAACAATGCGATAAATGTCAACAATAATAAAGTAAAAGCATGTCAAGATGCCGCTACCGGACTCGTTCCGGACTGGTGCGATGGTTCCAACAGGCCGGTAGTAAGCGGAGCGGTTACCACCGGAAACCCCGGATTAAATTACGATGCGGCGCGCACGCCATGGCGCCTTGCCCAAGGTTACTACTGGTTCGGAGACACAGGATCCAAAGAAATCAACGATAAACTAGCCGCCTGGCTTGTTCCACACACCTACGGACACGCAAGTTACATTCACCCCGGTTATATTTATAGAAACGGAGCTTACGATATTTCCGGACTTTCCGGAAGCGTTCAATCTGCTTATATGGGCGTCGGATTTGCCGTAGCCACCGTCGATAATCCCGGCAACTATATAGAAACCCTTTACGAATCCTTAATCAATACTCAGGGAAAAACAACTCCCTCCGCAACCGTTGGGGAAAAATATTTCTCTGCCACGCTAAATGTTATTTATCTCCTTCTCGTAACCGGGAATATGCCGAATTTTTACGATATGGCCGGATATACGAACCTGGTACAAGGTTCTTTAAAAGCTCCCACACCGCCGACCGGTACTCAACTCACCGATCCTTCTGCCTCTTTTGCCTCTTTCTCCAATTGGGGGGCTTTTTCCGATAAACTCGGCGCCGGTACCGTAATGTATCCGGACTCCGGACAATCCGCGATTTATCTGGATCCGGACGGCAAGACTTACCTAAGAGCATCTCTGCGTATTGCGGCCGAACCCGAATATGGTACTCCGGAAGCCTCCGCAGGTAAATATCCCTTTGCCGGGGTCGCTCTCAGTTTTGCTGAAGATGAAAGAATTTTTGATTTGAGCGATGTAAAAACCATTCGCGTAACTCTCAAAACACAAGGTGTGATTCGCTTCGCTCTGACAAATACTTTCACAAGCGATGTTTTAGGTGAAGACGGCGGAGAACCGGGTTATTGGTTTGAGCCTTCGGAAACTTTCCAAACTATAGACATTGATCTTTCTCCGGACCAGTACGGTTATTTTGCACATTTAATGGTTCCGCCTTGGGCTACGGCATCGGTAACACCACAAGATATTTTGCCTAATGTAACCGGAATCAAGTTTGAACCCAAAATGTCCAAAGGCGGTTTCGGTTCCTTTGAAGTAGCAGAACTTCTCTTTTTGAACGCCGCCGGAGAACCCGCTAACATTTATGAAGATTCCGGGAACCCGGCAGCAATTTCTCCGAAAGCAAAGCCGATTCAAAATTCCCAGCTAAAAGTGGCGGGATCAATCCTTCATTATCAGGGATTCTCGGCAAGTCCCATACTTTCCGTAACCTCTTTGAAAGGAGATCGTATTTTCACCCAACAGCTTTCCGGTACGAGCGGTACACTTTCTCTGAAAGAATTGAAACTCCCGCAGGGTATTGCCGTGATTCGTATTCACGATACACACCACTCCGCCGTCACCACCACTTTTTTAAAATAAGCGAGTAATTTATGATTCTATCTAAGAAATTTTTCTTCCCTATTCTTATTTTAGCTATCGGCTCTTTTGCGCAAACAGCTTTTGTAAAGCCTGAAAAAATGCGAATCGGACCGGTTTCCCAATACGGTGCCCTCGGTACCAATGGAAACAAAATTGTAAGTATCGCCAGCGGAAAACAAGTCATGCTTCGCGGCATGAGTATGTTTTGGTCGGATAATACAGGCATTCCTTATTACAACGATGATGTGATGGAATACGCCGTGAGTACGTTAAAAACGGATGTGATTCGCCATGCCATGATGATACGTTACTATGATAGTGATGGCGGTACTTCAAACGAAGGTACGGTTTCTTATTACAAAGATCCGGCAACGCAAAAAAACGCTTTGGATCAAATGGTGAAAGCAGCTATTGAAAATGATATTTATCTGATTGTTGACTGGCACACGCACCGCGGGGAATATGAACAGACCGAAGCCAAAGCGTTCTTTACCTATGCCGCAGAACGCTATAGAGATATTCCGAACATCATTTGGGAGGTTTACAACGAACCGGTTTACACCGGGTGGAATACGATCAAATCATATGCCGAAGATGTGATCGGCGCTATTCGAACCTATTCTCCGAACCTCGCTCTTGTGGGGACAAGTAACTGGTCCCAAAATCCGCAACATGCGGTCGGTAATCCCGTTACCAAAACTAATGTGGCATATGTGCTCCATTTTTATGCAGCCTCTCATTCTTTAAATCAATTTCAAGGGAATATTGACCAAACCCTGAACGCGGGACTTGCGGTATTTATTTCGGAATGGGGTACTACAAATGCAAACGGTGACGGCGCACCGAGCGCCTCCGCTACCTCTGCTTGGACAAATTACATGGACTCCAAACAAATTTCAAATTGCAACTGGTCATTGCGCGGCGGCGGCGAACAATCTGCATTTTTCCAGGATGCGAATACCATTATCAACACAAAACCACGCCTTGATACCGCTAAAACATCAGCATCCGGTACAATTGCGAAAGCTTATTTAACAGGGAAAGGACGAAATTGGATTGACTCTCTGACTTACGGTAAAACAAGCGGACAATGCCGTTTCGCTGCCATTACCGAAAAAGAAACCATCGGTACTATTACCGGTAAAGCAAATGCCGGCTGTACTTATACTTCGAGTAACGAAGCGGTCGCGACCATTTCCGGTGGCGTTATCACCATTAAAAAAGCAGGGGTTGCCGTTATGACAGGAAACGATGGTACGCTCAGCGTAGTGACAGCCACACGAATGCCTGCACAAACCTTCACACTCAGAGCCTACCATTGCCGCCTCAATAAAACCTGTAATGTAGGAGATGCTCTTAAAAACTATTCCGGCTCGTATGATTTGGAACAAAAACTCAATGTCACTACTTTAGAAGGTCAATCTATCTCGATCACCTCAAGTAATCCCTCTGTCATTTCCGTAACAAAAGCAACCTGTAATTCAACTAATTGTATTGGAACCAATAAAGGAACCTCTATTTGGGTGCTTCGCTTCAATACTTTAGGAGAAACTCAAATTCATATTACTGCTCCCGGAAGTAACAATTATAAAGCATTCGATACCACGGTTACCATGAAATACCGGAAAAACATTCAACGACTCGCCTCTTCATTTAAGAACATCACGGTACAACCGGGCTCTATTACGCCGGATATGCTTCCGGATACCTCTTATTACGAAGGTGCACAGGTGACTTATGATTTTGGAGAGGGCGCCTCTTTTGCTCATAAAGAGGGCACAAGCCTTGTTGCCGGAATGCAGGATTACACAGTGAACATTACCGCACATGCTCAGGAAACCGAAACTTATGAAGCTTTGGGTACCGATGATTTCGGTAATATCCTCGGGATCACAAGAACCGTAACAATCGGCGCCGGAAGTTCCATTAAAGTTTCGCAAGTCCGTGTGCCGTTCCAATGGAGTATGGCTCCCGAAGGAATTAACCTCCACCTTGAAAGATCCGGTGCCGTAACGCTACGCTTTTTAGATGCAAGCGGCCGCGAAGTAACTCCGAAAATGGTAGAGAACTTCGATGCCGGAAATCATTGGGTGTCTCTCTCGCACTTATCATCCGGAAACTACTTCATTCAAATTCGGCAAGGCAGTTCTTCCGGAACGTTCCGCTGGTTTAAGAAGTAAAACCGTTTCATTGTAAATTTCAAACACCCTCTTGAGAGGGTGTTTTTTATTCCAGGTTATCCCTAAATTGATTTATGTTGTGGCGTGGTGATCCGGTGAAGAACAATACAGAGGTTCGATGGCCGCAGGCAATGCTCCCGCCATGACAAGTGCGATGTCTCTTAATCACGAAGTTTATCCCCGGCTTTGATCGGGGATTCAGTTTCGGTGTAATATCGGGATAAGTGGCTTTGATACACTCCGGATCGCGCTACGCTTGTCCTGAATGACGGGAAATGAAGTGTGGAATTGTGACGAGGGTTTCGCTAACCATTACCCCTGCCTCTAAATTATATGCACCACCGGAGAAATTAAAAATACAACCCGAGTCCGATGTGATGATTGCCTCCGACGGCGGGGCGCGCGGAATACGCATAATCCAGTTGGAGCGCGCCGGCACGGATGCCGAGCCCTCCGGAAACGCCGCCATCCGTGTCTCCGCGGAACGCGTAACCGCCGCGGAGAACCAGAATTTTCTTATAAGCGATTTCAGAACCGAGGAGCCACTCCGCCTGATAATCGGTACGGCGGTAAGCATCGGCGTGGAGAGCGAGACTAAAGGCAGACGTTACAGGGTAAATCCCGGTAACCCCGGCCTGTAAACTGAGCGGGGCATATTCCTTTTCGGATTCGTATTCGGAAACCCAGCCGAAATTACGGATCGCGGCACCGAAAGAGACGTAACGGTTCAGCTGAAACGCGCCGCCGGCATCGGCTAAAAATGCAAAAGCGCTTGCATTTTCAATTGTTTCGGAGGCAAATCGTGCCGAGAGCCCCCAACGAAAAGCCGAAGGCGTACTGCCGACACCAAGCTGAAGCGCCCACGCACCCGCGCCGAAATCGCCCGTTAGAAACCCGTTTTCATCGCGCCCTTCCAAATCATCGTAATTCAAAAATTCAAGGCTTGCACTCATATTCAAATAGCGAAACGAGTTGCCGAAATAAACGGAAGTAAAATTCGCGGCGGTAATATCGGAAAAAAGAATCTGATTCACTCCAAGGTGCGCTTCGCTTGAAGCGGCGGTGGCTACCGGGTTTCGCGAAGCTTCGGAAGCATTTTCCGGACTCGCAATACCCGCCCCCGCAAGAGCCGCCGTCCGGGGAGATACCGGCATGGAAAGGAATTTCATGGTGGTTCCGCCCTGATCCACCTTCCAAAAATCACCGCCGGCAAAAAGCGAAGTGCTTCCGGCAACAGCCATGAAAAACGCGCGGCATAAAATTTGGCGAAACATAGAAGAAAAATACATTTTTCAGATCCGGCAGGCTTTCAAAAGCGCAAGGGCTTCCCGGTTGAGTTCTTCGGCACGCTGAAAGGAATCCGCCTCCACATAACACCGGAGTTCGGGAGCGTTCCCGCTCGGGCGCAAATGGATCACTTCGCCCGAATCAAAAGTCATGCGCCATCCGTCCGTTGAATCGGTTGCGACAATTTTGCCCGAAAGTTTCCCGAAAACTTCTTCCGCAAAGGAAATATCGGAAAACTTTTGCACTAATTGCCTGCCTTTTTCCGTAGGGAAATTTTTGAGGCGATCGCTCATGGTAAACCGCGGCGGCAACGAACCGAGCAAATCGGAAATGTTTTCGCGGCTTGTTCTCACGGCAAGGAGCATCACGACAATCGGAAGAATCGCATCGCGCGTGGGGAGCGCTTTCAAGGTTTTTCCATCTTTCCGAAGGTCGGATTGCAAAAGGAAGCCGCCGTTTGCTTCATAACCCGCCACGCTTGAAAATTCTTTGGCGAGTTCCTGCATTCCCTCAATTACAAACGGGCTTCCGATACGCGTGCGAACGATCTTTTTAAAACTCCCGGATTTTTCCAAAGCGGTATTGCAACTCACGGGAACGGCGACCGCTTCAATCCCGAGCTCCCGGGCCGCCAAAATCCCGAGAACGTCCCCGCGAAGCCATTCTCCGCTTTCATCGGAAATGAGAGGGCGGTCGGAATCGCCGTCGGTACTCACTATGGAATCGAAACCGTTCTTAATTTGTTCGCGGGCAAATGCCGCATCTTCGGCACGAATCGCTTCGGTGTCCACCGGAATAAACGTTTCGCTCCGGCCGAGCGGTTTTACATAGGCCCCGAGACCTTCCAAAATTTGAAATAAAATATCGCGCCCAACCGCAGAATGCTGATAAACGCCAACGCTCAAACCGGAAAGAGCCTTGCTTCCGAAAAAGTCAAGATAACGGGAAATATAACGCGCCTCAGGCTCCGGATTCAGCGCCGGTAATTCCGGCGCGGCTTTCAACATTTGTTCGGAATCAAAAAGGGATTCGTCCCGGGAAACCGAAAGGCTTGTCATCTGCGATTCATCGCGTTTTGTAATCTCTCCGAACGGGTGATTAAACTTAATGCCGTTCCGGTCGTCGGGAATATGGCTGCCCGTCACCATAATCGTCGGAATTTGTTCTTCAATTCCATAAAGCGCAATCGCAGGGCTTGGAATTTGTCCGGCGTAAATACTTTCCCAGCCGGAGTCCGCTACCGCCGCGTGAAGGGCGCGTAAAATCCGGGGCGTGCTCGGGCGAAGATCACCGGCAAAAGCCATAACACGCTTTCCGGGATACGTTTTTTCACAATGAGAAATAAAAGCTTTCGTATAGAGGTAACACACTCTGTCGGTCATGGCGTCTGCAAGCCCGCGGGCGCCGCTTGTACCGAAAGTAACACCGCTTTCTTTCATCAAAGTTTCAATCGAAATTTCCATCATATTCCCGTTTGTTTATTTCCGTTTCGGAATATACAAATAAACGGGTTTATTTATTCCGCAAAAGAAGAATTCTATATTCGCTCTCATGGATCGTTCCCGCCGCCGCCGTTTCGGGCAAAACTTTTTAGATGATGCAACCGCAAAAATGATTGCCGAAGATTTGCCGGTTAAAAATCATGAAGAAATTCTTGAAATCGGTCCCGGACACGGGGCGATGACCAAGCATTTACTCAAACTCGGCGCCGCCCTCACCGCTGTGGAAATCGACGAAGAATGCGTAGCGGTTTTACAGAATATATTTCATAACGAACCTCATTTTTCGGTCGTCCATTCGGATTTCATGAAGTTTGATCTGAACGCCTGGCTTATTCGCCACCCGGCCGCCTGGATTACCGGAAACCTGCCCTACAACGTATCTACCGCCATTGCGGCCCGCCTGATGCCCGAACTTTTCCGCACCCGCGGTTTTATGGGAATGGTGCAGCTCGAAGTCGCGGAGCGTTTATGCGCCGTTCCGGGCACACATGCTTACGGAAGCCTTTCCGTATGGGTCAGGGCTTACGGCGAACCTAAAATCCTGCGGAAAATCGGTCCGGAACACTTTACGCCGAAACCCAATGTGGACAGCGCCACTGTTTTAATTCTCCCGCGGGAAAAGCCGCTCAAAGCGCCGCCCGCTTTTTTTGAATGGGTCCAGCTCGCCTTTGCCATGAAACGCAAGCGCCTTGCGAACGCCCTCAGTAAAACATTTGATAAAAAAGACGTTTTTGAAGCTCTCGCCGGTTTGAATCTTTCCGAAAATACCCGCGCCGAAGAACTCTCTCCGGAACAGTTTTTAACGCTTTACCAAAGACTCGTTACCGAAAAAATTATGTAGATTCAGGGTATGGCTGATTTAATTCCTTATCATGAAAAAGTGCCGCAAGTCGGTGAACGCGTGTTCCTCGCCGAAGGGGTGCGCATTATCGGCGATGTGGTGATCGGAGACGATTCTTCGGTTTTTTACAACGCTGTACTGCGCGGTGACCTCAATTCCATTGTGATCGGCAATAACACCAATATTCAAGACGGCACCACTATTCATTTATCCGAAAACCACGGGGTTCAAGTCGGAAATAATGTAGCGGTCGGGCATAACGCGATTCTGCACGGCTGCACGGTGGAAGACGGCTGTACCATCGGCATGGGCGCGATTGTGATGGACGGCGCCTGTATCCGGAAAAATTCCATCGTCGGCGCAGGCGCGCTCGTAACGGCCGGAAAAGAGTTTCCGGAAAACTCACTGATTGTCGGTAGCCCGGCGAGAGTTTTGAGACACCTGACCGAAGAAGAAATTCACGGCAGCCGCTCCAATACGGAACATTATATTCGAATCAAAGAGGATTTACGCACCAGCCAAAAGTAATCTTATGAAGCGGTTTACCTTCCTTATCAATCCGGTGAGCGGCGGCGGGCTCGGAAAACAGGTTCAGCAATACCTTCCCGAGATTATGCAGTCGATGAATTTTTCTACGGATGACTGGGAAGCCGAATTTACAACAGCCGAAGACCGCGAAGAACAAATTCTACGCCTTTTAAAATCCACGGAAACCCTTATCGCCGTCGGCGGCGACGGAACCGTTTCCTCCGTTTTTCAAGTACTGCTGCGCTCGGGACTCGCTTCTTCCGTAAAAATCGGACTTATTCCCCTCGGCACCGGAAATGACCTGGCCCGCATCTTAAATCTGCACGATCCCTTTGTCAATAAAGGTTTATTGTTTTTAGTGCGGAGCTTGGTAAGAGCCAAATCGCGCCCGTTTGATATCTGGCTTGTGAATGAAAAATGGACGCTCGCGAATTACTTCTCAAGCGGAATCGACGCGCGAATCGCTCACGATTTCAACCGCGACCGCAACGAAGGAAAAGTTTGGGGAAAATCGGTTTTCGCCAATAAAATTCATTATGTCCGCCGCTTTTTTTCCGACCGGAATTACAGACTCGGAAAAGGTTCTATCCGGATCGAAACGCCGGATGAATTTCAAACCATCGACATTTCCGGGCACCGTACCGTGATTGTCGGCAATATTCCGAGTTTTGCAAGCGGATCCAACCCTTTTTACGCCTCTGATATTGCCGATGAACTTTTGGAAGTCGTTCCGGTACCAAACCTCATGGCTTTTTTCGGCGCGATTGTTTTCGGAAATATTCCTTTGTTCGGAAAACTTTATAAGAAATATTTTTTGCCCACGCATAAAGCGAAATCGCTGAAATTAAATTTCGAATCGAATGAATTTCATCAATTGGACGGAGAGGATTTCACAAGCGAACTCGGAAAAGAAATTTCCATTCGTTGGGGGAGCCAGGTGCAGATGCTCTTTTTAGACAAAGGAACTCTATAAAATTATGGGACTCCGTTTCGCCCCCATTCCCCTGGAAGAAATCCTTCGATTTTTGAACGCCGGCATAGAATTTTTACAAGGGAGCACGCTCTCCGAAATTTCAGGAATCGCGCCGCTGGAAACAGCGAATGAGAATGAAATTGCCTTTTGGTCGGAAACAAGCGTATCCGGAAGCGCGCGAAACACCAAGGCCGGGGCGCTGTTGGTACCGGCTCGTTTTGACGGCATTCCGGACGAAGCAAAAGCGATTATCCGCGTTGAAAACCCTTATCATGAAACGGTACGCCTTTTAAACCGCTTTTACATTCCCTGTCAAACATTTCCCGAAAGCGTGATCGCGCCTTCGGCGCGGATTCATGAATCCGCTGTGGTGGAAGGTTCCGTCGGAGAAAATGCCGAAGTCGGCGCCTTCTGTGTAATACCGAAAGGAGCAAGCGTCGGCGCGGATTCCCGGCTCGAAGCGCGCGCGACTTTGTACGCCAATGTGCATCTCGGCAAGCGCGCGGTAGTGCAGGCGGGCGCGGTGATCGGGAGCCGCGGTTTCGGTTTTTACGCTCATGAAGGCAAGCGGATTCCGGTGCCGCATCCGGCGGGAGTGATTGCGGGAGATGATTGCGAATTCGGCGCGAATATGGTGGTCGCCGCCGGATTTTTGGAACCCACGCGCATCGGCGACCGTTGCCGCTTTGATTCCTTTGTGCAAATCGGGCATAACTCGCGGCTCGGCAATGATATTTACATGGCTTCCCAGTCGGGAGTTTCCGGAAGCGTAATTGTGGAAGACGGCGTGGAACTCGGCGGCGGCGCGCAGGTTGCCGGACACCTCACTCTCGGAACCGGCGTACAGGTCGCGGCAAAAGCCGGAGTCACGCGAAGCATCGCACCCGGGCAAACAGTCTCCGGCTTTCCGGCAATTCCCATTGCCGAATGGCGCCGCCAAATGGTGAACCTCCGGAAAATGGGAAATAAATAAAGGTTTCCATGCCGGTTTTCAGCGGAAACTCCCTCTCTCATCCTCTCGTACAGGTAGAAATTAACGGCGAGAAAAAATCAAGCCGGGGTATTTCCTGGTATTCCGGTACGGATTTTTTATGGAACTCCCACGATGTTTCCTCTTTTTTAAAACTGAACCGCCGCGTAGCGCGCACCACCATTGTGGAAGATAACCGCGGACATTTCCTCGCCACTCCCGAACACCTTACGCCGGTTCTCTTACTTTATGCGGAATCTTCTTTTCAAATTCGGGTTTTGCAAAATGAATTTCCGCTGTTCGACGGGAGCGCTTTCCCCTGGTTTCAAAGAATCCGGAAAATCGCCGGCGCGCCGCAAACGCTTTATTTTTACGATGCTCCGCTCCGTGAAAAGTGGGAATGGGAAACCGGATTTTGCGAGGTTTCCCCTGCAGAAACCTTTGAAGCAGAGTATTCGGTTTCGAATCGCTTTTGGAATGACTCTGCGTTCCATGCGGTTTACGATGCCGAAGATCTGCTCCCGGTATTTCAAGCGCGGACTTTTATTTTTGAAGAAGAATACCTCGCCGTGAAATCCCAAGGGCTCCTTGCCGGCGCAGACACCTCCGCAGGCCTTTTATTGAAAACAAACGCACCGGGAGAAGTCACCGTTATTCACGGCGGAAAATTCCGCTCGCCCAAAGAAATGATCTACCATAAAATCCTGGATCTTGTCGGAGACGTATCACTCCCCGCGCCGTTTTTACCTAGATTAAGAATTAGAATCCATAACGGCGGTCACACCGCCCACCATCAGCTTTTAGAGAGGTTACTCCCCTATGTCCCTTTTAGAAACGTTGTCTAACTTGCCGAAACCGGAAAAACCGAATCTTGTTTTGGATTACGCAGGTATTCTTCAAATTTTGCCGCACCGTTATCCGTTCCTTTTGGTGGATCAGGTTTTGGAAATCACGGAAGGCGAAACCCCAAGCATTACCGCCGTTAAAAATGTTTCGTTCAACGAACCGTTTTTCCAAGGGCATTTTCCCGCAGAACCCGTCATGCCCGGCGTGCTTCAAATCGAAGCGATGGCGCAAGCCGGCGGTATTCTCACCTACCTCACCAATAAAGAAACACAAGGCAAGCGCCCCGCGTTTATGTCCATTGACGAATGCCGTTTCCGCCAGCCTGTACGCCCGGGAGACCGCCTGATTCTGAAAGTGACTCTTGAAAAAATGCGCCGCGGGATTGCGGAGCTTCGCGGAGAAATTTACTGCGATGAAAAACTTGTCTGTAATGCGCTGATGAAAGCAACTTTGGTTTAACCGGTAATTATGGCTCCTAAAAAAAGAAAACCGAAGAAAAAAGAACCTTCTCAAGCCCCAAAATGGCTCGCCATTGCCGCAGGCTGGGTTCTTGTTGTCCTCGGCTTTATACTGCTGATTTCATTTCTCACTTTCAGTAGTCTTAAAGGGCCCGACGGCAGTTTACTCGGCCCCTTTTTCGGGAGAATGTTTCCGGAGTTTCTGCATCACATTTTTGGAAAACTCGCTTCGTTTTTTCTGAGTTTAGCTTTCATTTTTTGGGGCGTTTGGCTCGTAAGCGAGAGAAAGTTTTTCCGGGTTTTGAAATTCGCTTTGGGTTTTTCCATTCTTATTCCGATTGCCGCGTTGCTCGTACAGTTGCGTGAAGACAATGGCGGCGGACTTCTCGGGCGTTTCCTTTGGGATTATATCCTGAATCCTCTTTTCGGCGGTTCGATTGTTGTCCCTATGATTCTTTGTATCGCCGGTATTTTGGCGGTTTGTATTTTGGCGTTCGGACTCCGGCTTTCTCATTTTTCGTGGATCAAAGCATCATTCGGGCGCTTTCGAACTTGGCGGCAAAACCGTAAAGCATTGAAAGCCGCCGCCTCTTCGGAACCGAAACCGGGTAAGAAAAATCCGGAGCCCGCGGCAAGCTGGGATGACACACAAATTATTCGGCAAGGGAAAGCGGTTCCGTTTAAAGGCGGTTTTGAAACGTTCGGCGGGCAACCGGTTTTAGATGTTTCCGCAGAAGAATTCAATTCTTTTAACGAAGACTTTCACAACGATTACAGAGAAGATGAGATCGCCGCCAAAGAACGTTATTTAGCGGAAAATAAAGACCGTTTAAGTCAAAGAGAACGCGCCGAAATCCGGAAAGAGATTGCCGAACTCCGCCGGTTAAGAGAACAAAGCGAGTGGGAAAACGAGCGCCGCGGCGGCCCGCGAATCGAAGGTGTTTACCGGAAAAACGAAAATCAGGTTCAACTGTTTCCGGATGGTTCGGGATCTTTTTTCGCCGAACCGGAAGAAAACGAGAAAGAGGAAAATGCGGTATCGGTTGAGTCCGAAGAAAACACAGTTACCGTTTTCCGTAAAAATGCGGAGTCCGAACCCACAACAACCGGTACTTTAACAAAAGCAGATCCGACGGTCGTTTATCGGATTCCGGAAGTGAATGAGATTCTCCCCGAGCCGCCCGAACAAACCGCCGATTACTCCGAAGAAGAACTTCAGGAAATCGGGCGCGATGTGGAAAGGCAATTGGAGAATTTCAAAATCAAAGGGCGCGTGATCGGTATTACCACAGGCCCGATGATTACGCGTTTTGAGGTGGAACCCGGCCCGGGTGTGAAAGTGTCGAGGTTTGCCGCTTTGCAGGAAGATTTGGCGCTTGCGTTAAAAGCTTCCGCCATCCGGATTCTCGCGCCGATTCCCGGAAAATCCGTAGTGGGGATTGAAATTCCGAACCGCCGGTTGCAAACGGTTTACTGCCGCGAAATTTTAGACAGCGATGCCTTCCGCGCCGAAAAAGACGATCCGAATAAAATCACGATTGTTCTCGGAAAAGATATTACGGGAAATCCGTTTACCATGAATCTCGCCCGCGCGCCCCACATTTTAATTGCCGGGCAAACAGGTTCTGGAAAATCGGTGTGCATTAACGTGCTGATGGCAAGTTTGCTTTTCAGTAAAACGCCGGAAGAGCTCCGCTTGATTTTGGTGGACCCGAAAGTGGTGGAATTAAAGTTGTACGAAAAGATTCCGCATTTGATGTTCGATGTGATTACGCAGCCCGACGAAGCCGTGAAAGTGCTTCAATGGGCGTGCAAAGAAATGGATGCCCGCTATGAAATTCTTGCCCAAGCCAAAGTCCGGAATCTCGCCGGGTTCAATCAGAAAGCGGTAAACGGGGAACTCCCGGAAGAAGTACCCGAAGAAAAGCGCGAGAAAATGCCGTTCCTTGTGATTATCGTGGATGAACTTGCAGACTTGATGATGGTTGCCGGGAAGGAAGTGGAAAATCCATTGCGCGCATTGCACAAAAAGCGCGGGCGGTGGGGATCCATTTGGTTCTTGCCACCCAACGCCCGTCGGTGAATGTGATTACCGGGTTAATTAAGGCGAATCTTCCGACGCGTCTGAGTTTTAAGGTCGCTTCCCAAATCGACGCGCGCACGGTCATGGACCGTGCCGGCGCGGAAAAGCTGATCGGGCGGGGCGATATGCTTTTCCGCGCGACGGAAGACCCCGAGCCGCACCGGATTCACGGCGCTTTCCTCTCCGACTCCGAAACGGAAAAACTTGCCGATTTCTGTTCTTCGCAAGGGATGCCTCTGAACCGTTTGGATCGCAGCGCTTTTGAGTCCGGAGATTCCGATAATGGTTTGGATGACGGCGTTGGCGCGCTGGATAAAATCGATGCGCTCCTTTTTGAAGTCGCTCTTTTTGCAACAAGTATCGGGAAAATCTCCACATCCCTCGTACAACGGCGATTCGGCGTGGGTTACGCCCGCGCCGGGAAAATTGTGGATCAGATGGAACGCCTCCGGATTTGCAGCGAGGCTTCGGGTTCCAAACCACGGGAAATTTTGCTTACCGACGATGAAATCCGAAATCTGATGCGTTCTTATTAGTAAATCACTTTAAATGCTTGGGATGGATATACAGGGTTTGTAATTTGGGAAATTCTACTTTCCGCATCAAAATACTCTTTTGGGTTGCATTTCTTAAATATTAAAATATATTTATTAAGCGTGTTTTGGATTGCATAAAAAGGAAGGCTTATGAAAAGCACTTTGAAAGTCTTTGCCGGTTTTTGTTTGTTGCTTTTGGGTGTGGTGTTAATTTCCTGCTCCAATGATACGGAAAGCGCTGTTATTGATATCACACTCCCATTATTACTTATGATAATTCTCCGGTTGCTGTTAAAAATCAAATCGCCACTCTATTTCAGAAAATCGGAGAAGGTGTGAAAATGGATTATGGTTGTCCAGGAAGTAGTACTAAAACATTAAATGCCGCAGGTTACTTAGCTTTAAAAGGCTATAAAGTGTCAAGTGCTATAAATCCTGATACACCCCTTTCACCTGCCAATCCTTTATTTGCATCCTCTGCTTTAATTGATTATCAGGAAAATTGGGTGATTAATTCATTGAGAAGAAAACGACCGGTAATGATTGAAGGATGCGCTTTTAAATCAAAAGTTGAACAAAAAATTTTAGGGATTACATATAATACCTACTGGCAATATAATAAATGTCATTCATGGGTTATTGATGGTTATTTAAAGAAAAATGTAATGTACTATTATTATTTAACTAATGGAAACATTACATCTCTTTATGAACCTGCTGTTTTCTTTCATAGTAATTGGGGATGGAGTGGCGATAAAAATGGTTATCAAGTAACCGATATATTCACACATTCTAAAGCAACTCCATTAGAATCTAAAACAAAATCAGGAGAAGAAGGTAATTATCAATATCGATTAAAAATAATTCCTAACATTTATAAATGAGGTTCAAAATGAAATACTTCTATTTATTTTTTGTATTACTTTTTTTTGCTTGCAAAGATTCTTCAAAAACTCCCATTGGTCTCTGTGATCCTCCGGAATTATCCCAAGATACCTTATCCTTTAATGCACAAGGCGGTACGGATAGTGTGTCAATCAGCAGTAGTTTTTGGTGGCTTACCGATTATGATTTTTCTGAGGAAAATTGTGAGATGATAAACACCAACGATCCCAATTATTGTGCTAGTAATTATTGTGAATCAGGTGAGATTATGAAAACAAAATGTTCCTGGTTTGAACTGCAAAAAATAGATGCATATACAATTACGGTTTCCGTAAATCCGAATGAAACAAATCAAGAAAGGCATTTTAGAGTTTTTATGCAAGCCGGTAATTGCGGCGCGGGTTTCACCATCACCCAAGCCACGGGAAATTTTGCTTACCGACGATGAAATCCGAAATCTGATGCGTTCTTATTCTTAACCAGTACCGCCACTTATCCGGGCAGGGATAGTGACCCGTACGGGCGGAGACTCGTTAGAGGCTCCGTTGCACTTGGCGAGAGCCTTAGTGCAATATAGCCCGGCCGGCGAGCTAAAGCGAGCCGGGCACGCCAACGCTTTCAAAGAACAATTCCGAGAGCGCCGAGCGGAAAGCATTGATGCGGTCGGCATTTTTTTCGCGAAGCGGGTAAGTGAAATCGGAGAGCAGGACAATGCCTGCGGAGAGTTCCGCATCGGCGACCATGCTTGCGCCGGTAAAACCGGTTTTTCCGAATCTTTTTTTGCCTTTGCAGTTTCCCATGAATCGTTCCGCGTTGTATTCAAATCCGAGAGAACAGGCGGCATCCGGTACGTTTTCGAGCGCGGGAGCGGAAACCATGGAAAGCAATCCCGCCGGCACAATTCTTTGTCCGTCGAAAACGCCGTCTCGGAGGATCATCCGGAGAAACTTCAGCAAATCGGGGACGCAGGAGAACATGCCCGCGGAACCTACCGGGAATAAACTTCCGAGTACAAACGCGCTTTCGTCATGGACTTCTCCGTGAATAATCCGCCCGCGCCACGGACAATTTTCCGTAGGGATCACTTCGCCGGCCGGAACACGGGCGAGCGGAAACCAACCGGAACGCGCCATACCGAGCGGCTTAAAAAAAGCGTCGCGGCCCAAATCGGAAACCGGTTCGCGGTATAAGCGTGAGAGAAGAATCCCGAGTAAAATACTCGCCGGATTTCCGTAATTAAAAACCGAGCCGGGCGCTTTTAAAAAAGTGTAGCGGTAAAGCGTTTCCAAAATCGCGGGCGGCGCTAAAGATTTCAAAGAACTCATGGGCACACGGTAATCGAGACTGTGCGTGAGCAAATGCCGCACTAAAACCTGTTCCCGGAAATTTGTTTGGAACTCCGGAATCCACTGAAAAACAGGCGTATCCA
Source organism: Fibrobacter sp. (assembly GCA_031271785.1). GTDB lineage: Bacteria > Fibrobacterota > Fibrobacteria > Fibrobacterales > Fibrobacteraceae > JAISUZ01. Next base: position 29,344 of record JAISUZ010000092.1, read on the forward strand.
AAGAAAGTTTTTCTTCAAGAATCGCTTTTAAGGCGAGAGCCGATGTGGGGCACACTTTGGTGAGAGAAGCAATATCAAAAACAGCTTCTTCACTTGTCCCTCGTGCGATTACTTGTGTTTTCCCGTTTGGCAGTACATAGCCCGCTACCGCGCGGTTAAAGATTTTTTCAGAAACCGCCGAAGCTAAAAGTTCCCGAATCTTTCGATTTAACACATCCATGATTAACGGAATGCGGGAACAATAACAAAGGTTTTCCCATTTTTCGGAACGTCTTTCTTAAACTCAAAATGCTGTTCCGCACCGCCGCTTTGATTGAGCGCGCGGACATTCACCACATGAGAGCCTTCAGGCACCGGAATCCGCGTGAGGTGAATCGTATTCGGCAGGAAAAGCCCTACGCGCAAATCCGCCTGTTCGAGCTGTGACTGCGCTACATCGGTTCCGACGTTGGTGATGAGATCCACTAAAGTATTACCGGTTCTCATGGCGCGTTTTGCTTTTTGCGCCGCTACCGTTCGAATGACCACGCGGGCGGCCGTGCGCCCCATGGTCACCAGGTTTTCCTGCTCCAGATTTTGAGCTAAATCGTTGGAAACATTGCCGATCGCTTCGGCTTTCAAATTCGAATAACTGTCTTTCACGGAAACCGAGAATTGACTGACCTTAAATTTACGCGGTTTCTTTTCCGGAAGCGCAAAGCCCACATGAAACGAGGTGCCCACAGAAGAAGTTCCCGGAGGCAGAAACGGCGCGACAATCGTGAGGGAACGCTGTTTTCCGGTTTCGCCGTCTTTGTAGTACAAGTTAAGACCGCCGCCGTTAACGAAAGTCCCGGACATGTAAAGTTCGCCGAGAATCGCGCTTTTTCCGGCAAAAGCAACCACGACAATTTCCTGACCGAACTCATCGCTCAAAGCGGTGCTTGCCGAAGAGGCGGGCGGAGCTTTCCCGAGCGATTTTATATCGTCTTCGCGGCCGTTCTTTTTCAAATAGTGATAGACATATTCCCAAAGTTCCGGCGGGAGCGTTTGTTTGTTTTCATCGTAAGCCTTAACCGCCTGGAAATAAGAAATCGCCGCATTGTCGGCTTCGCCGCCCATTTCATAGACAAGCCCGGATAAATAACGCAAATAACCCGCGTCATTCACTTTCTTTTCATTCTTTTGATAGAGCGCTTCCGCCGCAATTTGAGAACGGCGCACTTCCACAAGCGCTCCGTCGATATCATTCTGCGAGAGGTAATTCAAAATCTGGTAAGCAAAAAGAGAAAGTAATTCAAAAGGGCGCGCCCGGTAAGGGCGTACATTATCATTGGTCAGGAGAGCCGCGGCTTCATTGGAGACAGAGCGCGCAAATAATTCTTCATAAATTTCTTCGGCTTTCGCCAAATGTTCCGCGCTTTGTTTCCAATCGCCTTTGTAATGATAGAGGATACCGAGGTCGTAGTGAAATAAAAATTCACTGTTGGAACCGTAAAGATCATCTTGTTCTTCAACCGCTTTCTGAATCGCCGCCTCAAACCCGCCTTCTTCAAGAGGTTTGGATAACATCTCATAACGGGTTACGGATTTATTGGCGCAACCTAAAAACATCAAGAAAACAGGAATGAGAAAAAGCAAACGATTCATCAAAAGCTCCAATTACATCTTCACGGCTTTTCTGGAAATATATTTCTTGATTTTCTTGTCGCCGATCCAAAGTTTTTTGTGAGATTGGATGTCGATCAATTCGAGGTCAATCTGATAGAACATGACTTGTTCTTTGCCTTCCTGATCCACGATGGAATTCAAGGTTCCGGTGAGCATCAAGTCGGCGCCGATTTCCTGACCGGATTCTTTTCTGGTTTCATCGGTGGCGTTTCCTTCTTGGCTTGCAAGTTCGCTGCGAAGTTCTTCGCGCGCTTGAGCGTTTGCCACAAATTCAACGCGGCCGGAATTGATCAAGGTGCGTTCCATGTCTTTCACAAAAGTTTCCACATTGATGTGTTCATGGCTCTTGTTGCGCACGGTGCCTACTACAATGGTCGGTACTATGTTACCGCGGTCGGCGATATAACGTTCATACCAGGGGCGGGAAAGACAATCGTTGATCATTTCTTCGGCAACGAGACGGGAGTCCGTATCGTTCCAACGGCCGGAAAGATCCACCACGCTGTCCGATTCGATACGGGTTACTTTTTTTCCGCCGCACGCGGCGAGAAGAGAAACCACGAGAAGCGCGGCCATGAGTTTTAAGATTTTTGACATTTTGAACTCCTTGTGAAAATTTTTCCTAAAGGTAGTAAAATGTTATCTGTGATCCTATATGTCTTTTGAGAATAAGAGACGCTCTGTTCTCCTTCCAAAATAAAAGCAAACCATCGTTTCTTCTTTATTACTTGTCGGAAAAAACCTTTATTTTTTCTCTCTTTTACTTATCTTTAGTAAAAATCCTTTCAAGGAGAGCTTTATGAAATCCTTAACTAAAGCCGTTTTGTTTTCACTCGCCGCCGTTTCGTTTCTTTTTGCGGAAACCCCTGTTTACGACCCCTGGTCGAGTTTCGGGCTTGGCATTGGGTTTATGAAACCCACAAGCAACTCTTGGGAGGCGGAATCCGATATGATCTTCCAGGCTCATTTTTTGGCAAACTTTCAAATCCTTTCCATGACAAGCGTTGTTGCCGATGTGGGTTACGCCGCTCCGGGGAACGGTTTTGACGCTCATGTGGGTTTCCAGCAGCAAATCATTCCGCTTTCGATCACGCCGTTTATCGGCGGGCTTGCCGGTATCAATTGCGTGACGGAAGATAATCGCGACCTCTCGTTCGGAAAGCGGATCGGCCCCTCGCTCGAAGCGAACGGCGGTGTTCTTTTCTTCCGCGAATCGTTCTTTCAAATTCGTGCGAAAGGCGGCTACGAGTGGATTTTCAATAAGCATAAAGACCAGGGCTGGAAAGTGGAAATCGGCGTTCTTTTTGCAAACAGCCGCCCCGGTTTGAAAGCGATTGACGTAAGCCGCTGATTACTTGGTAAGAGTCAGGCGAAAAAGGACCGCCGCGATTTCAAGAGGGCGCGGAAGCGCCGTGTCGCGGCTGAGCCCTTGCGGGAGTTTTCCGAAACCGCTTTTTTGAATTTGTCCGCAAATCTTTTCGAGGGCTTCCATAAGCGTTTTATCTTCCGCGCTTTGAATGGCGTTTAAGGCGATAAGACCGGCGGCATAGCGTTCCGCATTTTCCCTGAGCCCGGAGATATAGCGTAAATCCGCTTGAAGATACCCGACCTGCAGGCGCTCTTCATTTTGCAAACGCACTTTCACAAGCCGTTCCTGCGCAGAGGCGGGGCGAATTCCGGGCGCCAAAGGTTTCATCCATTCCAAAAACGGACGGCTTTCAAACGCCGAGAACGGCGGATAATTTTCCGGCGAACGGGCATAAGGATTTTCAAGTACAATCTTTTTGGCTTCCTGCGTTTTATCTTCGGCTCTATAATTGTTCATGACAATGACTTGATCGGCTTCCGCCAAAAAATCACCGCAGGCTCCGATCACGAAAATAAAATGAATTCCCCGATCCGCCATTTCGCGAACGCGCTCTATTAGAGGAATCAGCGGTTCGCCGCCGCTACCGAGGAGGTTTCGCATCCGGGTATCGCGAATCAAAAAGTTTACGGCGGATACATCTTCGTCGATCAGCACGGTTTTCACGCCGCATTCGAGCGCTTCAAATAAATTGGCCGCTTCGCTCGTGGAGCCCGAAGCGGCGGTCGTGGAAAATTTTTCGGTGGAAATATCTCCGGGCAAACGGCGTACAAGCGGCGCAATTCGGGTTTCCCGGACGGAACGGCCTTCTTCGCTGCGCACGCGGAACGCGGTCGGGTCCACAACCACCAATTCACGGCCGTCTCCGGGAATATGCGGGTAAACCGCGCTTTCCAGCGCAGAAAGGAGGGTCGATTTTCCGTGATAAGCTCCGCCTGCAATTACGGTGATCCCTTTGGAGATTCCCATTCCGGAAATCTTTTTCCCAAGCGCCTCCAGCGTGACCGTCAGGTTTTCGGGAGCCTTGAAAGGGAACGCCGCCGCGCGCGGTAAATCCGAGAGTCCGGACGCGCGCGGAAGAACGGCGCCGTTCGAAATAAAAGCTACAAACCCGGCGGCGAGAGCGGCTTCCTGCAAGGCGTTCCGCAATTCCAGCGTTTCAATATGTTTCCGCGCCGCTTCGAGTTCTTCGGCGCTCGAGCCGTAAAGCGCAGATAAAAGAATGTCGGGCAATATCCGCGTCAGAGAATCAATCACCGCCGGAGAATCAATTAGGCGATGATCTCCGGGGAGTTTAACTCCCATTAAAATTTGGACTTCAGTCTCTTTTTCCGCGGAAAAATTCCCGATGGAAACGGTGTTGCGAAGAAGCATTTCCTGCCCGGGGCGCGCTACCGAAAACATCGAGGCGTCTTCCCGGTTTTCTATTTCTTTAACAAGCCGGCGCAGCAAATAATCCGCAAACGCAAGCCCCTGCACCGGGTTTGCGACCAAATTCCCGGAATAATTCAGAATCCGCAGCGGAACGGTTAAAGAAATTCTGGAGGCGGGCGCGTAAGGGTCGCCCTGCACATGAAGGAAATTCAAAGTAAAATCACCGAAATTCCAGGAACGCTGAGCGAGACTCTTGTATAAGCCGTATTTTTTCCCGGAAAAGCTTCTTAATTTTTGATATAAGTCCTTCATCCCGGTAAAGTTAAAATTATTTCACCTCCGGCCGCAGAAATCTTTATATTTTGAAGGTGATTTATTTTCAGGAGTCCTTATGAAAACTCATTTACTCAGCTTTCTTTTAATTGCATTTTTTGCATTCCCCGTTTTTGCCGAAGACGATGTCCCGCCCCGCGGCGGCACGGGTAAAGTAACAATCATTACCGATCCGCCGAACAGCCAGGTTTTCCTCGGCGGTGAAGACCTCGGAAAAAGCCCCATTGTCGAACGCGATTTTAAATCCGGGCGGCATACTCTCGTCGTAGTGGACCAGGGTTACGAACTCGTAAACGAACGCTTTAACGTGTGGCCGAACAAAGTAAATACTTACGACGCTAAAACCGTTATTCCGAAAGGAAACATCCGTGTAACTACCATTCCGGGAAAATGCGTTGTCTATGTAAACGGCGAACTTTCCGACAAAACCGACGGCGCCGCCCTCACCATCCGTAACCTGGATGCCGGCGACCACCTGGTGCGCATCGAATGCGGCGGCAAGAGAAACAAAGAAGCCCTCGTGAATGTGAAAGGCGAAGAAACCACCGAAATTACCATTGACGCGACCAAGAAATAAATTTCGGCAACCGTTTAAAACGAGAAAAGGTGGTTTCAAGAACCACCTTTTCTTTTTCGAGGCGACTCCCGGACTCGAACCGGGGAATGAGGCTTTTGCAGAGCCGTCCCTTACCAACTTGGGTAAGTCGCCATTTCGGGAAACAATAATAAGTAAAATTTTCTTAATTTCCAAGTGAATATGCGAAATCATCAGAGGTTTCAAAGGTTTCTCGCGCGGCTCGCGGTACTTTGGATCCGCTCGCTTCGAGTGGAATGCGTACCGCCGAAAGATTTTCGGCCGGGAATCATCGCGCTATGGCACGAAGACCTGGTGGCAAGTACCGCCGCTTTCCGGAACAGAGGTATTCACGCGATGATTTCCGGGAGCCGCGACGGGAGTTTTTTCTCTGCCGTGGTGTCTTTGCTCGGCTACCAAACTTCGCAGGGTTCCACAAGCCGCGGCGGCACAAGCATTAGGCATCTGCTTTCCTCCTTAAAACAGGGGCATTTTACGGCGATGGCGTTAGACGGCCCGCGAGGCCCTGCCCGAACCGTCAAGCCCGGAACGGCGTGGCTTGCCCAAAAATCCAATTGCCCGGTATGGATGATTTCCGCATTTTATCAAAAGGCTTTCCGGCTTTCCACATGGGACAAACTTTTCGTTCCTCTTCCCTTTTCCAAAGTCCGGATTGAAATAAAAGAATGTTATCTTTCGTGAAAAAGAAACGGAGCTTTTTGTGAAACTTTACGCCAAATTTGTAGCCTTTGACTTGGAAACTACCGGACTCAGCAGCGATCAGGATGATATTATTGAAATCGGAGCCGTTAAATTTACCGTGGAACTGATTGACGGCGCTTTTAAACCCAAAAAATTAAGCGAATTTCAAACCTTTGTACGCCCGAATATGCTGATCCCTGCCGAAGCCACCAGAATCAACCATATTACGGACAGCATGGTCGAAAGCGCTCCCGCTGTGGGAGAAGTGCTCAAACAATTCACCTCGTTCTGCGGTTTGGACACAATTCTCGTGGCGCATAACGCCGGGTTCGATACCGGTTTTCTTAAAAACGCCTACCTTAAAAACCCGCAGCTCCTCCCCGGAAACCCAATTGTCGACAGCTTGAAAATCGCAAGAACCATTCTTCCGGAACTCCCGAATCACAAACTCGGCGAACTCGCGGCCATGCTCCGCAAGAGAAATCAAATTTCCATGAACATCACCTCCGACCAAATGCACCGTGCGGTTTACGACTGCGAAATGCTTATGGAAGTTCTCGTGGCGCTGCTGCGGCGGCGCATTCGGGAAAAAGATTGGGAGATGGTGAATATTTTACAGGCGGTGATTCGCCACAGCGGCGAGCCCGCTTATATTAAAGGCTAAAATGATTCCCGTTCTTTTGGTGGGGCTCGGCGGCGCATTCGGGAGTATTTCCCGTTACCTCACGTCCGTAGCGGTTCACCGGTTTTTCAGCGCGCCTTTTTACCTCGGCACTTTCGCAGTCAATATTCTGGGGTGTTTTTTAGCCGGGATTTTGATTGCCGTGATTGAAAAACAGGAATGGGGAAATTCTCATTTAAGGTGGCTGCTCATCACCGGTTTTTGCGGAGGATTCACCACATTTTCGGCAATGTCGCTGGAAAGTCTCACGCTGATTAAATCCGGGCGAGTTTGGGAATGCCTTGCTTTTAACATCGCGAGTATTTTACTCGGATTGCTTGTCGTTTTTGTGGGATCTTCGCTTTTGCGGTAATGATCGTTATACCGCCAAGTTATTTCATATCCAAATTTTTTAATCGTTTCGGCAAATTAGGGTGTGAAGACATTTTTTCTGCAAACCATTTCCAAAAACCGGGTTCATTTTGTTCATTGTTAATATATTCAGCAATATTGACTTTGGTATAAAGTTTCTTCCCTGCCGCTAAAATCAGCAATCCGTCTGCCGCTCCATTGAGGCTTAACGCTTTTCCGATATTGTCGCAAGTATATTCACAGGCTCTCGAATAAGCCTTAGGCAGAAAAGGCAATATTACAGAAGGAAGCAACAACAAACTTCTAGTCATGTGACTTCTCTTTACATGACCCAATTCATGGGCAATAATAAATTCCAAGGCTTCTTGTCCTTGTTCATAAGCGATTTCTAAAATCTCAGAGTATATTACCACATAATTTCTGCCGATGAATCTTGTTGCAAATGCATTCAGCATTCCATCCGATTGAAGTATATAGGACGCCGGAATGCTGATCTTTAATTTTTCACAATGTCTCTCAAGAATTTCATATATATCCGGAAACTGAGATTTTGTTATTTTAACGGCATTTCCTTTAATATGTCCGACAAATAAACCGGCACGAATAAAAAAGAATAAAGCCAAAAGCCCCCCATAAAACAGAAACATAAGAACCGCCGGCAGCACATTTGCAGGCGCTTTTGAAAGTTCGACAATTGCTAGTAATATCAGCAAATAGGCAATGATGCTTATGATTAAACGAATAGAAAAATAGAATCGTTCTTTCGGATTAATTTTATAAGAGATTTTTTCCATATCAAATATCCTTATGGTGTGGTAAAATACGTATGTACATTCCGGAATATATTCTTTTTTTTGCCGTTTACGCTATATTATATTAAAAATATTTTTTCACATTTTTTGCGCTAAAACCTTTGTTACAAATTACCATTCATAACGGTTTTTACCGTTTCATAGAAATTTGCACAGTTACCTTCACCGGCAAACTTCCATTTAATCATTCCGTTTGGTTTCAGCGCAGCGAGACTGTTCTTCAAAAGTTTTTGATGATCTCCCATTCTTTTTGATGTTTTGAGGCTTGCCTGTATTTTTCTCAGTCAAACTCAAAATGATTCATCGTTTTACCTTTCCCAATTTTACTGTTTTATTTCTTCTGTCATACATTTCTGCTAATTTGTGAGCAAAAAGCAAATTTGCCCCCACTAACACGAATCCTATGATTGTCCATAAAACCATTTCGGAAATCGGAAACACATTGTCGAAAATGATCTTGTACAATGCGTAAACGCAGTAAACTAATGCTAAGAAAGTGGTCCCAATAGCCGGAATGTATCGCTTTAAAATGATCCATTGCCCCAAATGCACCAATAAGTGTACAAAAAATCCCATAAACGCTGCGAGCCACAAAAGATAATTGTCAAAAAGAACCGAGCCTACTGTTATCAAACTCAGCAGTAAAAATTCTTCCGCTACGGCAAGAGCAAATGCCGATGCGGACAAATTTTCCATTCGCGGTAAAAAACGCTTTGATATTTTCGGAAATTTTTCAGTCAGATAATCCTTGTTTTTGTGAATCCAGGATTTGAAGAATATTATTTCCTCAAAATCGTGTATCATAAACACAATCGGAAGTAACCAAACTATTAAACCGAATTTTTCCATTGTTGTCTATCTTCATTAAATCATTTCAGGGCAAGATTCAAAACCCAATTGTTCATAGAACGAATCTTGTCGATTAAATTAGAAATTCTCTAATTCGAATTTATGCGAAAAATAAATTCAGGTCATTTTCCTTTGGAAGAAAATCCTAAAACAATGTAGGATATACCCAGGAAAATCAGGGAAATACTGACCCAAATCAAAACGGTTCCAAGCGCTAAAGCGGGAATTGCAATTACGGCAAAAGCTAAAAGCAATGTGACGATCGCCAAAAAGAGCAGCCAACCCCAGTTTTTAACGCCCAAATGTTTGAATTCAAAAGAATGCCCCATAAGAACCGCGCCTCTGAAAATCAGCCAAAAGCCGATAAAAAATGCCAGGATTTCCATTTGCTCAAAGAGGCTGGAACTCATCAGCATAATGCCGATCAGCAAGTCTAAAACTCCGCCGGCAAGATACCACCCCCAATTTTGATTACGGGTATTGTAGAGAGAAAACACAATTTCAAAAATTCCCCACACGAAAAACGAAACGGAGAACAGGATAGTCATCGCAGCGATAGACGCAAAGGGCTTCGCCAACATAAATACTCCGCCGATGATAAACAAAACGCCGATCAAAGAGAGTAACCACCAGTATTTAATTGAGTAACTCATAATTGAAATATAAATTAAATACCATTGTTTTTTGGCTTTTGTATTCGATTTTTTGTGAAAACGAGAAAAAACGGCGTTTCAAGCATAAAAATGTAGGTTCATACTAACAATTCTGTCTTCTATCTATTTATAAATAGTATTTATTTCTTCATAATTTTTTCTCTGAGCATGACTCCAACATCTCCATATTATTGCTTATTTTCCAAATCTAAATATATTCCTGTGTGGGCATTAAACGTAAATTCGGGATATTCCGTGAAATCCACATTGGGCAAGTAATTTTTATAAGATTCTTTATCGATCAAAAAGAATTTTTCAAACCCATAATGCTTTACTCTTTTGTGGAGCGGATTCAGAAATTCATTTATTTGCGAGTTCAAACCGGAATGCAATAAGAATTGGACAAACTTTTTGTAAGTTACATTTTTTCGCCCAAATTCCTGCTCGTATTCATCAGAAAGTTTTTTTGCCAAGTCTAAATAAAAAATGGGTTCTCTGAAACCGATTGATTCGAGTTTCGATAAATCAAAGTCTTTTTTTATTAAGGGTAAACTCGCCTCTATATTTTTTAATACCGTCGTAAAAAGAATCGGTGTTTTATGATAAAGGCGTAAATGAACATCGCCATTTTCTTTACTTTCGGAAACGTAAAGAATAAAGTCCAATGTATCTTTCCCGGCAAGCCAATAATAGGAATATGATTTGGAATACCAGGCAAATTCATTCAAAGCATCTTTATGTTTAACGATCGTTGTATCTTGAATATTTTTCGCGTTGTTTGCCGGTTTGGTCTGTTTTTCCGCAGTTTGTCTGCAACCGCTTGCGATGAAAATAAGAAGATATAAAAATGTGATTACTATTTTTCTCATTTCAACAAATCTTCTATTTCCCGAAGATGTAATTTAAAATGCCGCAAATAGTCGAAAATCATACTTTTTAAAGATACATTTTCACCCGTTGCCGATATCCATTGATTGTCTAATTTATCTTCATTCACATTATTAATAACATGAATAATATGGAGATTGGCGTACTTCCAAAGTTGAACCAGATTTGCCCAATTTTCCGATTCGTAATTCTGAACTGCAATCCAACGATCGTTATTGCCAAAACTGGCGTAACAGGGAAAAGTAAAAGGACTCGGTTGGTATTGCAGGTGAATAATTCTATGGGTATTATTCGAAGCCGAATCCACCAGACGGCCTACAATTTGCTTGATGTTTCTATTTTGACTGTTACGGCGTACCGTCACCTCATTTTCATTCAGCATTGAAAGCCTGGGTTCCCAAGCTTCAACCAAATTTAACAATTCGTGATTATTTGAGTTAAATGGGGACATAGTGTTAAATTAGAAATATTTTTCGGTTGGTGTGGAGTAATGTAGGCCAATAACTTACCGAAATATAAGTTCTTTTTCGTTATTGATATTATACTACATCAGAGAATCTGGTGTTTTTAAATGAATTATTAGAAAACATTTCTATTTATTCCCTGATAAATCCTTACAATTTAAGACATTTGTATATGTATCCGAAAGCGGAATGCGTGTGGTGATCCGGTGAGGAGCAATCTGTGTTTGGATGGCCACGAGCAAGCTCTCGCCATGACAAGAAAATAGACTGCCACGCCTTCGGCTCGCAGTGACAAAAGCTGTTTTTTTTCGCCCCAAAGCCGGGTCGAAAATATTCGACCCCTACCATCGTTATTGTCATGTTTCAATTGTGAATCGCAACTTTGTCCCAATTCCCTAAATTTCATACTTGAGGAACTCAGTAGCAATTTTTTATCCCTAAGCGCGGTTCTCAATGCCTTAGGGACAAATTTTTAGGCTGGAAGCCGCTCCAATTTGTCGCGGAGCGTTGGAACCGTGCGAACATTGCGTGAGGCAGGCGGAGGGTGCGCGCGAAGCGCGCAGTGGTTGTTTTTGACTCGGTATTGCCATGAGATCCCGCGATGACTCGCTCCTATTATTTCATATTTGTTTGCAAAAAACAACCACCGACCAGCGGGTAGCCCGGAGAACAGCCGACCCGGCGCGGGTTTCATGCACGCGGTATATGAACGCGCCGGGGCACGCCCTTCATTATTCTTTTTTGCGGAATTTTATTGGATCCTCGGGTCAAGCCCGAGGATGACACGTTCGCGGTGATATCGTTGCGGATTTTGAAATGTTCTTTTTTGGATTGCCACATGCGTTCCGCGTTTGCAATGACAATGCGGTTTTGTTCTTTACCGGATCACCACATGTGATAAGCTGAGGTGGCGAGAATGATATGTGGGATGGTATCAATAAAAAAGGCACCCGGTCAAAAAGACTTGGGCGCCTGTTTTTAATAATAACCGGTTATTTCTTTTTCTTGTGATGTTTTTTGGTGTGGATAACTTTGGCGTCAATGACGTTTCCGTTTTGCGGTGCGGCCGCGGCCGGGGTTTTACGGTTGATGATCGAGTATTGCGCAATGCCCCAAAGGTTGGATATGATCCAGTAAAGCACAAGCCCTGAAGGCATCACGGCGCTGAATACAAACATCATGATGGGCATCATCCATGTCATCATCTTTTTCTG
>JAISUZ010000111.1 GCA_031271785.1 Fibrobacter sp.
ACGGCCGGTGTAAAACCGCCCCCGCCTTGCGAATCGGCTTCTATTGTCCGTAATTTGCAACCCGCTTTCAATTCAGGCACTCCGCATTATTACTCGCTCAAAGGCGAACCTCTCGGCAGTATCAAGCCGGAGAAAGCCGGAGTGTATATTGTAAAACGGGGTTCTGCTGTTCGGAAAATTATGGTGAGGTAACATGAAAACGATTTTGAAGGTTCTAAGTTTTGTCGCCGTCATCACTGCAATTCCTGTGTTTGCTCAACCTGCCTGCAATATCGGTGGCAGTTATGACATGAACACGGTGGTGGCGCGCCCCACTTTTAGCTGCAGTCAAGGGGCGGCAACGAACCCTCAGTTTGAAATCAGCGGTCCCGGCAATTCCAATTATACAAGTGTGGCCAATTGGAACAATAATACCAACCAGACATTTGGCATCGCAGGCAACAACAGATCCGTTCGCATGGTTTCCATCACTTGTGACGGAACGGTACAGAATACCACCGTTGCTTGCGGCTCCATCAACATCATCGACCCCGATGCCGTTGTTGTAACCCCCGGAGAGGCGGCTGTTAATTTATCCAAAGAAGCTCAAGTGATCCGCGGTTTCGGCGGCATGAATTACCCTGCCTGGACAGGCGGCGATTTAACGGCGGAGCAAAGGGAAACCGCTTTTGGCAATGGAAGTAATCAGCTTGGATTTACCATTTTAAGAATACATGTGGATGCGGATAGAAATAGCTGGCAAAGAGAGGTGGCTACAGCCCAAAAAGCAATTGAGCGCGGCGCCATTGTATTTGCTTCTCCCTGGGTTGCACCTGCCGGCATGAATGAAACTTTTTACCGCGATGCGCAAAACCCTAACGCAACCCGCATCAAGAAAAGCAGCTACGCCGATTACGCAAAGCATCTCAACGATTTTGTTCAATTCATGAAACAAAACGGCGTAGATTTATACGCTATTTCCGTGCAAAACGAACCGGATTACGCCCACGATTGGACATGGTGGACTTCGGCTGAAATTATTGATTTTTTAATCAATCATGCCCCTTCCATCGATTGCAGAATTATGGCGCCCGAATCGTTTCAATACAGAAAAGATTTATCCGACCCTATTTTGAACAATGCAGAGGCGCTTGCCAATATGGATATACTCGGAGTTCACATGTACGGCACTCCGCCCAATCAATATGCATACCCGCTTTTCAAACAAAAAGGGGCGGGTAAAGAACTTTGGATGACGGAAGTTTATTATCCGAACAGCGACACAGACGCCGATGTTTGGCCGCAGGCTTTGGATGTTGCCGATCATATTCACAGAAATCTGGCGGATGCCGAATTTCAGGCGTATGTGTGGTGGTATATTCGCCGGAGCTACGGCCCTATCAAAGAAGACGGAAACATAAGCAAACGCGGTTACATGATGGCGCATTTTTCAAAATTTATTCGCCCGGGATATATCCGGGTTGATGCGACCAAAACTCCGAATACGGATGTTTTCGTATCGGCTTATAAAGGGGACGGCAAAGTGGTGATCGTTGCGGTCAATAAACAAGCATCGAACGTCAATCAAAATTTTTTGATCAGTGGCAATGCCAGCATCGAAAAAATTGAAAACTGGCAAACTTCACAAAATGAAAATCTGGCAAAGAAAGCCGACATTGCGGTAACGGAAGGCCGTTTTACCGCGAATCTTCCGGCTAAGAGCGTTACTACTTTTGTGGGAACTTTACCTGTTGCGCCCTCCAGCAGTTCCCTGGCGCCGGGCAGTTCCAGTTCGGGCACCACTCATATTATTACACAACCTTTAAACCCCAAAATCAAGACACAAAACCCGGCTTACTTCACTCTCCTCGGCGAGCCTCTCGGCAGCGCCAAACCTCAAAAAGCCGGAGTGTATATTCTGAAACAGGGGTCTTCTATTCGGAAAGTTATGGTGAGGTAAAAGGCTCCATTTCCTGTGAAATCCGGAATAGCACATCGCATTAATTCAGTTTGTGCTTGCATGAAAGTTAGGGATAAGGGACATGGGATATGGATTTGTATCTCATTTCCCTATATTCCATACCCGAAAAGATGTATCACCGATACTCGTCATGAACGTAATTTTTAGAGGTGCCCTAAATTCTATATTTCCGTTCCGATGAACACTCCCGGAATGGACTTTTTAAATTCGCGGCTCACGTTCGGCATGAGTCTTGGACTTCGCGGCATGAAGTCGCTTTGCGAAGCGTTTCAATTTCCCGAAAGATCGTTTCGGAGTATTCACATTGTGGGTACCAACGGAAAAGGCTCCGCCTCTTTTTATTTGGCGGGGCTTTTGCAGGCGCACGGCGCGCGGGTCGGATTTTTTTCAAGCCCGCATTTGGTGAGCGTGCGGGAACGTATCCGGTTTCAAGACGCGCCGATTCCCGAAGCCGATCTGGAACGCTTGCTTTTTCAAGTACGGGAAGTTTCTGCAAAGATTCATTTGGAACCCTCTTTTTTTGAAACTATTACCATGGTTTCCCTTCTTTATTTCCGGGAAATGAAAGTAGAGTACGCCGTGCTCGAAGCCGGTCTCGGCGGCCGGTTGGATACGACTTCGGTCGCGGAAGGGTTCGCCGCGCTTCTCACAAGCATCGGGCTCGAACACACCGAAATTCTCGGCAATACCGAGGAAAAAATTTTGAAGGAAAAACTCGGCATTCTCCGCCCGGAAACCGTTCTTTTCGCAGGGGATCTTTCGGATAAATTATTATCGCTTGCGCGTTCGATCGCTGAACCTCTCCATGTGAAAGTGGTCCCGGCGGAAAAATTTAAAATAAGCGCCGCCGTCCCGAATCTCGGAAAGCATTACCAGGAAAACGCCGACCTCGCCATCACCGCGGCGCGTTTTATTTTGGGTGGGCGCTGGAATGCAAACCTCGCCGCCGAAGTGTTACCGAAACGCGCTTGGGCGGGGAGAATGCAAGTCCTGAAAAATGCCGCCGGGAAAATCCGGTTTATTTTAGACGGAGCGCACAACAGTCACGCGGTAAAACGCCTTACGGAAACGCTCGCGGAATCTTTTCCGGGGCAAAAATTCACTTGTCTGTTTGCCGTGCTGCAAGATAAGGATTGCGATGAAATGATATCCATGCTCCGGCCTTTTATCTCCGAGTGGGTCTTAACGCGCACGCCTTACCCGCGGTTTCAGGATCTCGATGTTTTAAGAACACGCTTTGACGCGCAGGGAATTCAAGTAACGCGTACGGAAATGCTTTCCGAAAAGCTAATCAAAAGCTTGGAGTCTTCCGAGAATCCGGTACTCGTCACCGGCTCGCTTTACATGATCGGCGCCGTGATTCAATTATTGAAGACAAATTATCCGGAGCTTTCTTTCTTTGAAAATTTATCCGTCACATTTAATGAAAATCACTGAGTTGTTATGGCGTTAATTTCCGTTCGGAATTTGTATTTGCGTTATGGCGGCGACCCGTTATTTGACGGCGCCTCTTTTGAAATCCGGGAAAAAGACCGCGTTTGCCTTATGGGGCGCAATGGGGAAGGTAAAAGTACGCTTCTCAAAATTCTTTCGGGAGAAATCGAAGCCACCGAAGGAACGATTATTTCTCAAAGCGGACTCAAAGTCGCAAGGCTCATTCAGGAAGTTCCCGCCGATATTCCCGGTACCGTCCGGGAAATTATATTGAATCATCAGGGCGGAGAATCGCTCGATTGGAGCGCGGAATCCATTCTCGGGAAAACCGGAATCAATCCCGACCTCCTTTACCGGAATTTAAGCGGCGGACAGAAACGCCGGGTGCTTTTTGCCCGCGCGCTTGCTGCCGGTCCCGATTTGTTGCTGCTCGATGAACCCACAAACCACTTGGATATCCCCGCTATCCGCTGGCTTGAAGAAATTATTGCGCGCCTCCCTTGCGCCGTTTTATTCGTAAGTCATGACCGCGCTTTTGTGCGGCGGACGGCAAACCGGATTCTCGAACTTGACCGCGGAACGGTTCGCAGCTGGGACGCCTCTTACGACCGTTTTGTAGAACTCCGCGAAGCCTTTTTGGAAAATGAGGAACGGAGCCGGAAATTATTCGATAAACGCCTTGCCGAAGAAGAAGCCTGGATACGCCGCGGCATTAAAGCGCGGAGAACGCGGAATGAAGGCCGGGTTCGCGCCTTGAAAAAAATGCGCGAAGAGCGCCGCGCGCGGCGCAGCGTTCAGGGGAACGTACAAATGCAAATCACGGAAGCCGAACGCTCCGGCCGGTTGGTGGTGCGCGCGGAAAACCTCACTTTTGCCTGGGGCGCGCCGCCGGTAGTAAAAAATTTCAGCATGGAAATTCAGCGCGGCGACCGCATCGGGATTATCGGTGAAAACGGAAGCGGAAAAACCACGCTTCTCCGGCTCCTCCTCGGCGACCTCGCGCCGGATTCCGGTACCGTGAAACTCGGCACGAATCTTCAAATCGCTTACTTCGATCAAATGCGTGCCGGACTGAATGAAAGTGAAACGCTTGTGGAAAACATCGGAGACGGGCAGGAATATGTAATGCTCGGCGAACACAAACGGCATGTGCTCGGTTATCTGCAAGATTTTCTATTCAGCGCGGACCGCGCCCGCGGGCCCATCAGCGCGCTTTCCGGCGGAGAAAAAAACCGGCTCATGCTCGCGCGCCTGTTCTCCAAACCCTCGAATGTGCTTGTGCTCGACGAACCCACGAACGACCTTGATATGGAAACGCTCGATTTACTGCAGGATCTCATCGCTGAGTACAAAGGAACCGTATTGATCGTGAGTCACGACCGCGATTTCATTGACGAAGTCTCCACTTCCGTGATCGCCCTTGAAAACGGAAATGTCCGGGAATATATCGGCGGTTATTCCGACTTTGAAAAGCAAAGTGCTGCTGCCCGCAGTACCGCGAGTAAACCGGCAGTGAAAACGGAAACGCCCATAGCGCCTGCGCGGAAAAAACGTTCCTACAACGAACAGCGGGAATTTGACGCGCTCCCCGCGAAAATCGAAACTCTTGAAGCGGAAATTGCAAAAATTCAGGAAACCCTCGCCGACCCTCAGATTTACACCAACGCGCCCGCGCTTGTGGAACTTCAAAAAAATCTCGACGCGCGCGAAACGGAACTGCTGGAAGCCTACGCCCGCTGGGAAACTCTCGACGGATAAAATTTAATGGGCGCGCCCCCGGTTTTGCTTCACTTGTATTAAAAATCGATTGCCGACCCGGCGCGGGTTTTATGCCGGTAGTGTACGAACGCGCCGGGGTACGCCCAAAAACAAAAAACCTCCGCTTCGCCGGGGCAAAACGGAGGTTCAGAGGAGAGAGAGGGATTCGAACCCTCGAACCCGGTGAAGAGTCTACGGTTTTCGAG
The DNA here is from genome assembly GCA_031271785.1 of Fibrobacter sp. GTDB lineage: Bacteria > Fibrobacterota > Fibrobacteria > Fibrobacterales > Fibrobacteraceae > JAISUZ01. The sequence goes on from JAISUZ010000111.1 coordinate 5,359, forward strand.
ACCGTCCCAATCGGCCACTCTGGCATCTCTCCGGGAAGCCCCTAATGTAGAAAAAAAAGTAACTTTCAACAGAGATAATTTGTATTTTGCGCCCATGATTTTCACATTCCTCCGGGGTTAATCTTTATGACGCAAAAATCTGATTTTTCTTCTCTTCCTTCTCAGGCTTCAAGTCCTCTTAAAATTGCAATTATCGGGCGTATCGGCTCCGGTAAAACGGCTCTCGGAACTTATCTTTCCGGGCGCGGTTTTCCGGTTTTGAATTTGGATGCCGAGGTGAACGAACTTTATAAAAAGAACGCGGTTTTACGCAAGCAAATCGGGGAGACTTTCGGCGTCGGTGTTATCGCCGGCGGCGATGTAAACCATGCGGCGCTTGCAAAAATTGTGTTCTCAAACATTAAAGAATTGGAACGGCTTGAGACTCTCGTTTATCCTTTGCTCTTTTCGGAAGTCCGTGAGAAAATCCGGAATATCAGCAGACTTCGTCCGCTGCTCCGGGCTATTTTTATCGAAGGCGCGGTTCTTAATAAGTGTCCGAAATTCTTAAAAGAACTTTCCCGGGTTTGGGTGGTGGATGCCGCCGAAGACGTGCGGCGCAAGCGGCTCAAGCAGCGCGGGCTCTCCGCAAAAGACGTCAACCTCCGGATGGAGTTGCAGGAAAACTATCCGATTCCCGAAGGGCTTCCCGTTTTAACGATTCAGAACGACGGAACGTTGAATGACTTGCAGCGTGAAACGGAAAAAATTTTAGAGTCTCTTTAATTTGCGGTTTTGATCGGTGTCGCAGGAAGTTCTCAGAACCGGTACGCTTTACTTGCTCGCGCTTGTGATTTCGCTTTCGTTTCACGAGTTTGCTCATGCTTGGGCGGCCATGAAATGCGGAGACAATACGGCGAAAAGTCAGGGGCGGCTCACTTTGAATCCTCTCCGGCATCTTGATTTTTTCGGGACGATCATGCTCGTGATTCTTGCTTACCAGGGCATCGGGCTCGGGTGGGCTAAACCGGTACCGGTGGATGCTTCGCACTTGAAAAAGCGTGCGCTCGGATTGATTTCGCTGCTTGGTCCCGTTTCCAATTTGGTACTCGCCCTTGTTTTTTATCAGTTGTTTGTCGTTTTCCGGCTGGTCTCGGATTTTCCGCTGCCGCCGAATGCGCCTGCGGTTTTGGGGTTTGACTTTTTAATGATCGCGATTCAAGTGAATCTGACGCTTTTTGTGTTTAACCTGATTCCGGTATTCCCTCTGGATGGAGCGAAGGTGCTGTCCGGGTTGCTTCCGGCGGCTCTCGGCCGGCGCTGCGACGCGTTTTTTGCCCGTTTCGGCATTTTCCCGCTGTTGTTCCTGATTCTTTGGGAATGGATTCTTCCCTTTCCGGGGCCGATTTCACTGATTTTTAAGGAAATTTTACCGTTTTTGCTTTCCGCGCTCTCTTATACGTCGTTTTGGACAAATCTTTGATAGGGCGTGCCCGGCTCGCTTTACTCGCCGGCCGGGCTCTATTTTGGGGGCGCTGAAGCGCCTCCCAAAACGGAGCCGCGCGGAGCTACCCTGTGAATTTTCCCGGCGCGTCTCCGTCCTGCGGGTCACGATCCCTGCCCGATACTCCGAAAGGGTCTGTTTTACGGCGATTTTTAGGTTTTTACCGGGTATAGGTTCACTAGTGTTTACTTTAATAAAATTCTCACTTGACCGTATTCGCAAAGAATGTTAAATTTGGCTGTCTGATAATTGTTTTTATTTGGAGAAACTAAAGTGCCTCATCATCAATCATGCAAGAAGCGTTTACGCCAGGCAGAAAAGGCAAATACAGCGAACCGTTCGGCTCGTTCCGCCATCCGTACCAGTTTGAAATTGATTCGTACCGCCGGTACGAAAGAAGACGCATTGAAAGAAATGCCGAACCTTTTCAGCATGTTGGATAAAGCGGCTGCCAAGAACCGCGCCGGATTTTCCGCGAACCGCGCTTCCAACTACAAGTCCAAAGTGGCCAAGATCGTAAACGGTCTCGCCGCGAAAGCTTAATAGATAATTCTTCCCCTCCCGGACCGAAATTCGCATTTCGGTCTGATTTTGTTTTTTGGCACTTTTTCGCTTTTTTGTGTATCGTTCCGGCATATTTTTATTAGATTGTGATGGCTATTAGCTAAGGAAAAAGAATGTCGTCAATCAATTTCGCTACGCGTGAAATCAGTTGTAAAGTTGTCTATTATGGGCCGGGCTTGAGCGGCAAGACAACGAATCTTCAAGTGATTCACCAAAAAATGCCGCAGGACAAGCGGACCGATATGGTTTCTTTAGCGACCGAAGGCGACCGCACGCTGTTTTTTGATTTTCTTCCTTTGAATTTGGGAGACATTAAAGGTTTTAAAACCCGTTTTCAGCTTTACACGGTTCCCGGTCAGGTTTATTACAACAGCACGCGCAAGCTCGTGCTTCGGGGTGTGGACGGTATTGTTTTCGTCGCGGATTCTCAGGCGAGCCGTCAGGCCGAAAATCATGAGAGCTTGCAGAATCTCCGCCAGAATCTTTCGGAATACGGAATGGACCTTGATGAGATTCCTTTTGTCATTCAGTATAACAAGCGCGATATGGCTAACGTACTCAGCCTGGATGATTTGAACCGCGATTTGAACCCGAACAAAGTACCGTCTTTCCCGGCCACCGCGCATAACGGTAAAGGTGTTGTCACAACGCTCAAAGCAATTGCGATGCAAGTGATCGAAAAGTTCAATGTGAAGCAGGGCTTTTTGAGAAAAGCGGCGGAATCGGCGAACAATACGGGCGTTCATAACGTGACGCTCGCTAAAGACGGTCTCGCTGTCGATGATGTCCGCACGCCGAACCTCGGCAAATCCGAAGCGTCTCCCGCGGCTCCTCCGGCCTCTCCGTTCCGGATGCCTTCCTTTGCTGCTAAAACACCGGCTTCGGATAACAAGTCTTCCGGTCTGTTTCAAAAAACACCGAGTTCTTCTCCGTTCGGGCGTTCGCTCCCGGGCTCTCCCACACAGCGTATTCCGACTTTCGGGCGCGGTGTTCCCAAACCGAGCGAAGACGTCTCCGACGATGATATCGAATTACGCCCCTACGTTCCGAAAAAGAAACCGTAATATTTCTTTTTTTCTAGTTTAAAAATATGAGTAATTTTGCCTTTTTTTCCGAAGAATCCGATAAAGTCCGCCGTTTAATGCAAGCTTATCAAGCGAGTGTCAAAGCAAATTATATTCTCCTTTGCCACCGCGACGGTTCCGTGATTGCCGAAGTGGGTACGCTCGGAATGGATGCCACGCCTCTCGCCGTTTTAAGCACGGCTTCTTTTGATTCGGCGAAGCAAATCGGAATGATGCTCGGCGAAGGCGAATTCCGTTCGGTTTCCTATACCGGCGAAGACCGTTCGATTTTTATCGCCCCTGTGGAAAACACGCTTTTACTGGTTCAAATTTTTTCCGGGTCCAAACTCCCGAACCGTATTGAAGATTATAACCGCCTTCTTGTGGAAAAGCTCGTGGAAGCGGTGCCTGCATTTACTCAAAACACGAGCAGACTTCGGTAATTGGAGGAATTGTGGCAGGACTTCCGCCACTGCGCCGTCTTCGAATGACCACCGTTTTTTTAACGGCGCTCTTTCTTTTATTTATCGCTCACCGTTTATTCACTCTGATTGATTGGGATAAAAAAGCGGAAACCGGTCCCGAGCGCGTTCCGGCGCTTGCCTCCGGTGTCATTTGTGCAAATATCGTAAATAAAATGCCCTTTGGCGTTGATTCGGTTTTTCGCGGCAACAGCCGGCTTTATTTTTACACAACGCTCGATCATTATGCTCCGGAGTATCCGGATTCTCTCCGTCACCATTGGTATTTCGGCGATCGCCTGGTTCAGGATGTGCCTTGTGCCCTGTCGGAAAACCGCTGTATCAGCTCCATCACGCCGGAGCTTCTCCAAAACGGAGAATGGAGCGTAGATTTTGTCTCCGAAAACAAACTCCTGACGGACCGGCAATTTCGCATTGATGCCAAAGGATACTGAAGAGTTCCTCTAAAAATTCATTTTCTATGAAATCTGCAAAAACATATAGGGATTTGGGAATGGGGACAACACATGTCATGGCGAGGGCATAGCCTGTGGCGATCCGGAAAATGTCAACCATGAATACAGGCACTGTTTTTCACCGGATGGCTGCGGGTAATGCTCTCGCTATAAACGCAAAGCAATTTTTAGAGGAGCCCTAAAGTTTGAAATTAGCAGGATTTTTAATCTGCTTATTCATTTTCACCGCTGAAGCGGCTTTCCGGGTTACGGGAATCAATGTCGATACGCTTCCGGTGTGGAATCCGGCAACACTTGCGGGAGTTTCCGGATCCGCTGATTTTCAAAATCAGGAAAGAGATTCGCTTCGCTTGCACACGGAAGGCACTAAAGCGATTCAAGTGGTGGTAGGGGACGGCGGCACGCAAGTCGATCAGGAACTCCGGCTTTCCATTCAAGGAGAAATCAGTCCGTCTATTTACATCGACGCTTTCCTTTCCGATGTGGGCCGCGAACCCGGAGACCAAAGAACGGCAACGCTCGAAGAAGTCGATCAAATCTATTTTCGGGTGGAAACGCCTTACGGCTTTTTGCATTTGGGAGATTTAATCTGGACGGATTCGTCACTTGCACTTTCGTCGCTTTCGCGCAGTTCCATGGGTGTGGGTGCCGCTTTGCGCGCCGGGCATACGGAAGTGCGCGGCATGGTCGGCATGGATAAGGTGGAGCGGATTTCGGCGGTGTTCCGCGGAGTGGACGGGCAGCGGGACGGATATGTGCTCGGGTCTTCGGCTTACTTGTCTCTCGTGCCTTACTCGGAAACGGTGTGGCTAAACGGTGTGCCGCTTGTGAGGGAACGCGATTATTTAGTGAATTATGCGGGCGGTGTTCTTGATTTTAAAGGTTTTATTATTCCCGGGAGCGAAGATGAAATCCGCGTGGAATACGAAGCGTATCAATCGGAAAGCGTTCAAATGCTAAAGGCGGCGGACGCTCATTACCGCTCCCGGAACTTGTGGCTGGATCTGAGCGGGTTTCGTTTGGAAACAGCGGCGGACAGAATGCGGCGCGGCGCTTGGAGCGATGACGATTACAAAATGCTTCAAAAGGATTCGGGCGGCGTTTTTGACCGCGCCGATACATTGCCTGCCCTCGCGCGCCCGTTTCGAACGGATCGTTTGGGCGCGCGGATTCGTTTAGCGGCCGCATCCCGGTTTTTTGCCGATGCCGAAGTTCTGTATCAAAAAAAAGATACGAACAGCGTCTCGCCCTTGGTGGAAGGCCCCGAAGGAAAAGCGTTCCGCTGGAAACTTTCTACGGATTCTTCGCTCTATCAAAAACATTCCGTTCTTTTGTTTGAAAATTACGGAAACTTCATTCAGGAAGGTTTTAATACAGGGGATTTCCAGGGAACCGACCGGGATTGGGATTCTTACTTTCTAAGTAACGACTGGGACCTCGACAGCGCTTCTCTTTCCGGCGGGCTTCGGCACGATCACTTCAAAACGCAGGCGCGCCTTCCTTTTCGCTTTTATCCTGGTTTTGATTTCGGTTACCGGCAAAGTGTTTCGGATTCCGGCTGGAACTCTTCCAGGGCGCGTCTTTACCTTGATCATCAAGGGAAAGCGGCGGCGAGTTCGCTCTCGCTTGTACGCGTTGCTTCTTTTCAGGAAATCAATACGGAACGTTATCAGGTGTTATTGAACTCCGGATTTCACTCGGGATTTTTCCGCCCTTACGGCTCGGGAAGCCTCGGCATTTGGCAGCGCGACTCTTCGGAAACGCAAGTACGGCATTCCGAGCAGGTCAAATCCACCGGCGGTTTTGAACTTGTGGACGAACGCTGGAGTTTGCGGGAGGAAATTTTCGGACACCGCATCCGCTCCGGAAAAGAAAAACAGAAAGCCGAAGATTCGCTTAAAGTCCGGCAGTGGACGCAAGGTTTGAATTACAACGATGGAAAATACCTGTTTTCACACCTGCTTCAATACAAACTAACGGAACTCGATACCGCCGGAAAATCGAACTCGTGGATAACCGATAACCAATTCGAGTGGCGTAACTTCGGAGACGCGTTTCAGGGAAACGTTTTTTATCGATTGGGTTTTACCGATGAACAGCCTTATGTAGCGATTTATAAACCGGTGGCTCCCGGAACGGGCGATGTTCTTTACGATAGCCTTACCGGAGAATTTATCGAAGGCGTGGACAAAGGCGATTATGTTTACGAAGGTATGGGGCGCAACGACAGCCTTCCGCCCATTAAAACTTCCTCGGCGCGCATCTCTTTCAATACGAGCGTCACTCCCGGCCCGGTATTCGGCATCACGCAAGGGTTTTTGCGGGACATTACCCTCTCGGCAAGCGCTATCTCGGAAGGCGCAGATACCTCCGGCGCCAAGCTTTATCTGCCGCCGCACTCCGTCTCGAAACTGCGCGAACTCACCAGCGGTCTTTTTTATTTGAGCGGCGCGCTGGAATGGAATCTTCCGAAACCGGAAATTTCGTTCACCTATGAACTCGGGACGGAAAGCGAAAAGAAAAACACCAATTACGGTTATTTTTCCACACGGAACTTTCACAGTGTTCGTTCGGATTATTACGGCAGAGCCAAGGAAATCTGGATGCTTCACTTGCGGCAGGAATGGGTTGAGCTGGATGCGCTGCAAAATTTCGATTGGAATATCCGCGAAGGAAATATTTCCTGGCGGCGCGAATTACCCAAAGATTTTGCGGTTAAACCCGCTTATTGGATTCGTTACGGCAGCGGGGAAGACGAAACGGAAACTCTGGACGCGCTTCTGAATCAAGGCGGGCTGGAAGTCTCCTGGCAGCATTCGATAGGTCTTTTACTATCCGCGGATTTCAGCATGACTCATGTAAAATCTTCTTCTGCGGTGCTCCCTTACCAAATGGTATCGGGATTCGGAAAGGGCACCACTTACCGTATTTCCGCCGGCGGCACTGTGGATGCGAGCGACTTCTTATCCTTTTCTCTCAATTATGTCGCGCGTTTCGGCAATGCGGAATCGGGAATTTTCCAAAAACTATCTACCGAGGCGAGGGCATATTTTTAGAGCACTTCTAAAAATTCATTTTCTATGAAATCTGCAATAACACATCGCATTGATTCGGTCCGTACTTGCATGAAAGTTCGGGATAAGGGGCACGGGACAAGTGACATGAAAAACTCATATCCCATATCCCATATCCCATATCCCTGTATTTCATACCCGGGAAGGTATATCGCCAATATTCGCCGATTTTTGTTCCTGCTTCTCTCCGGTTTTTCCTGGAGTGTTGCGGAATGCGTATTAGGGAGTGTACAAGTCGAAGGCATTGTGCCCGAATATCTCGCGCCCTCTTATCAAAACCTGAACGGAAAAACTTGTGAAGATGCCGATAAATTAAATGAAAGAGCGCTCGAATGGTTCTGGAATCACGGATTTCCCGGCGCAAAAATTACCATGAAAACAGAACCGGGCGGTACCCGGATTCTTTCGGAACGCGGAGAAGCGTTTGTGTGGGCGGCGGCGGAAAATGCGGTCCAAGGAAAAACAAAACATCACGTCTTTGCCAAACTCTCCGGACTCACCGAAGGAGAAGCCGTATCGCTCCGGGATTTTAAACTATCCGAAAGAAAATTGCTCCGCAGTGCCTATTATCAGGAAAAATCACCGGCGCAGCTTTACCGAGACGCGGAACGGAATCGATTGATCCCCGTCTTTTTTCTGGAAGACCGCAAAGCGAATCAGTTGGAAGGATATTTTTCTTACGCGAGCGGAGAATCGGGTGGCATCAACGGAAAACTTTTAGTCGATCTTTACAATATCGCCGGCACCGCGCGCGACCTCTCCGTATCCGGAGAAACCGGAGAATGGGAACGCCGTCTATCTCTCAATTACAAAGAACCCTGGATTTTTGGATCGGAATGGAACGCCCTTCTCCGGGGCTATTTGGAAGACGACAAAGAATATCGCGACGCCCGCATTGAACTCGGACTCTCGCGCTCCATCGGCTTTGATTTTGACTTCTCGGTACTCGGCGGCCTCGGGGACGACGAATGGACAAGCACCTTGGAATTTGCTTATCAAAATGAAGACCGCTATCTCTTACCGACCACGGGCTCGCGCGTTCGAGGAAGCATGCAGCTCATGAAAAAATATGCGGACTCCGCCAACGTAAAAGTATTCTTGGAAGGAAATGTCTCGCATCTGATACCCATTTACGGAAACTTTACGCTCCAATTTTTAGGCAGCGCCGGCACCGTTTTACCGACAAATGAAAAATTAAGTCTGGATGAACTTTACTCGCTCGGGGGAATCGAACTCTTAAAAGGCTACCGCTCCGGATTTTTCCGCACCCGCGCTTACGGCGTCACGGAAATGAATTTAAGCTGGCGCGCCTTATCGCACACGGCAATCCAAGCTTTCTTTCAACCGGCGCTTCACCGAGCACGCGCGCCCGAACACGGCTGGATCGACACTTACAGCTACGGCATCGGACTCGCACAATATCGGCAGTCGTGGAGCGCCTCCCTTTATTACGCACTGAATGCAGACAGCGACATCCTCGGCGGTTTATTACACTTCGGCGTGCGCACGCTATTTTAAAAGGGCGTGTCCCGCGCTTCGCGCGGGCCGGGCTGTATTTTTAGGGCGCTAAAGCGCCTCTAAAAACGAAGCTTCACGGATAAAAACTTCGCAAATGTCACCGTGAATCTCCGCCCATACGGGTCACCATCCCTCACGCTTTATTCAAGTTCCTCAATAATTGCAATGGCGGGAATAAACCTCTGTATTGATGCATAAATAAACGATTCCGAAATCCGACGCCGGACCGGCCGCCCTCACGCAAAAAACTACAAACTACGGATTTCTTCTGCGGAGAGTCCGGAATTTTTAGAAATAACAGCAATCGGAACACCATCGGCAAGCATCCCTTTCGCCATTACACGTTTACCTTTCAGTTCACCTTCTTCCTTGGCAACTTCAATGGCTTCTTCCGTGTTCCATTCTGTTAATATCATATTCTCTACCTCCGAAGAATTACTCTCCAAAAAATGTACCAAAATGTTACGGCCGATGCAAGTTCTTATAGCAACCTGAATTGATTCTCCCAAGTCTTTCGTATCTTGAAAGTTCTGCTTCACCTCAGCGGTAAACTCTTCGTAACCACTCAAGGTTTCACTTCTTTGCTC
>JAISUZ010000097.1 GCA_031271785.1 Fibrobacter sp.
ACGCTCAAATCCAGTTGCACACAACCCGCAAAACCCGCGGCTTCGAGCGCGCTGAAAAGCGTTTGCAGTTCTTCAAGCGCTTGGGAAGCCTCTTCGGAAGAAACAACCGCTTTCAATTCCTCAAGCGATTTACAATTCATAAAACGATTGAGTTCATCTGCTTGTTCTTCGGAAACTCCGGTTTTTAAAAGAGCTTCTTCAAACGCCTCTTCGCCCATTTTCAGGCGGCGGTCTAAAAGCGGATAAATTTCTTCTTTATTCCCGATTCCGATGCCGTCCAAAAACGTATTCAGCAGTTTGCGGCTGCTCACGCCGATCACAAAATCGTTTTCCGTCAAACCGAAATCAAACAGCATCGAAGCGATGGCGGAAAGCAAATCCGCTTCGGCGTAAATACTCTCGGCGCCGATAATATCGAGATTCAGCTGAAAAAACTCGCGGAGCCGCCCTTTCTGGGCGCGTTCGTAACGGAACAGGCGCGGAATACTGAACCACTTAAAAGGTTTTTTGAGAGAATTTCCTTTTTGAATCACCATGCGCGCGAGAGTCGGCGTCATTTCCGGGCGGAGCGCGAGCCGCCGGCCGCCTTTATCGGTAAAATCATACAATTGCCCCACAATTTCTTCGCCGGATTTTCCGGTATAAAGTTCGAGATGTTCAAACATCGGACCTTCGTATTCTTCATACCCGAAGCGAAGGGCGGCGCGCCGCCAGGTGTCGAAAATGAAGTTCTGAACGCTCATCAAATCGGGGTAAAAATCCCGGGTGCCTTTCGGAAGCGGCGGGGCTTGTGTTTTTGCTGAATTCATGTGCCAAAACTAATAAAAAACGGTGTCCCGTCCGGGTAATTATTCTATCTTTCCGCGCAGAATGGAAGATACACAAAAACCTTATATTTTAATCACGAACGATGACGGCATAGGGAGTTCTGCCATGATTTCATTGGCAGAAGCTTTAAGCGAAAAATCGCGCGTTTTTGTGGTGGCTCCGAAAAATGAACAGAGCGGGGTAGGGCATGCGTTTACGCACCGTTCCGGGCTCGTTTGCAAAAAAGTCTCCGGGGATTTTCCTTTTGAGTTTCATTCTATTTCGGGAACTCCCGCCGATTGTGTAAAATTTGCCGTTAGTGAACTTTACAGGAATTTTTCTTTTGATCTGGTGATATCCGGAATCAATTTCGGCGAAAACGCGGGCGTATCTTCTTTTTATTCCGGAACGGTCGCCGGCGCGCGCGAAGCGGCTCTTTGGGGACTCCGCGGTCTTGCCATTTCACTTTCCCGCTCCGATAAAGCGTGGATCCGTTTAGCGATCGGCCAGGCGTCCCGGATAGTCGCGGAAAAGCTTTATTTAAAAATGGCGCGCGGCACTTACTGGAACGTGAATTTTCCGCTTACGGAAATTGAAAATTATCAGGGCTTGCGTGTGGCTCCCATGAACCATTCCATGTTCACCGATCATTACCGGTTGAAAGAAGGCTCTTTTTGGCTTCACGGAGAAAAACTCCCCGAAGCCATGCGGGAAGGCTCCGACGATTGGTGCCTCTCGAACGGTTACGCAAGTCTTACGCCGTTTGCGCTTGAACAAACGGCCCCGGGCGAATGCCTGCGTTTACAAGAATTTTTGAACACATAAGGAAAAAATATGTCGGAAAATACACCTGTTATCGGGAATTATATCAATTCGAATATTGAAAAAAATATGCAGGAAAGTTATCTGCGTTATTCAATGAGCGTGATTGTGGCAAGAGCGCTCCCCGATGTCCGCGACGGTTTAAAACCCGTGCACCGGCGCGTTCTTTTCGCAATGCATAAACTCGGACTGACTCCCAAAGAACCTTATGTAAAATCGGCGCGAATTGTAGGTGATGTTATCGGTAAATACCATCCGCACGGCGACGGCGCGGTTTACGACACGCTCGTGCGCATGGCGCAGGATTTCTCGCTCCGTTACCCTATGGTGGACGGGCAAGGGAACTTCGGCTCCATCGACGGCGACAATGCGGCGGCCATGCGTTACACCGAAGCCCGCATGACGCGCTTCGGCGAAATGATGCTCGAAGACCTCGACATGGAAACCGTGGACTGGGGCAAGAACTACGACGAATCTCTCGATGAACCCATCGTACTTCCCTCGGCTTATCCGAGCCTTCTCGTGAACGGCTCCTCCGGGATCGCGGTAGGCATGGCAACCTCCATGGCTCCCCACAATCTGCGGGAAATTGCCCGCGCTGTCCGCGCGGTTTGTGAAAATCCGGAGGTCTCCGGCGAAGAACTTCTCGGGTATGTAACCGGCCCGGATTTCCCCACAGGCGGCATTATTTGCGGGCGCAGCGGTATCCGCGAAGCTTACCTCACCGGCCGCGGCAAAGTGCGCGTGCGTGCCCGGGTCGATACCGAAACGGATGCCCGCGGCCGCAACCGTATTATCGTTTCCGAAATTCCGTACATGGTGAACAAAGCAAGCCTTATCGAAAAAATGGCAGACCTTGTCCGCGACAAGCGCGTCGAAGGCATCAGCGACCTCCGCGACGAATCCGACCGTTCCGGAATGCGCATTGTGATTGAACTCAAAAAAGATGCCATGCCGGAAGTCATTTTAAACAACCTGTATAAATATACGCAGCTTCAAGACACATTCAGTATTTACAACCTCGCCCTCGTAAAACGCCAGCCGACGGTACTCACGCTTAAAGAACTCATCGAACATTATATCGAACACCGTTTGGAAGTCATTGACCGCCGCACGCGCTTTGAATTGAAAAACGCGAAGGCGCGTCTTCATATTTTGGAAGGGCTCCGGATTGCGCAGCAAAACATCGACGAGGTGGTAGCGCTCATTAAATCGGCCTCCGGCACCGACGATGCGAAAAAGAAGCTGATCGAACGCTTCACGCTTTCCGAAATTCAGGCAAACGCGATTGTGGAAATGCGCCTCCGCCAGATCACGGGTCTCGAAATTGAAAAAATCGAAAACGAGTACCGGGAACTGGTAGCGCGTATCACCGATCTCGAAGATATCCTCTCCCGCCGGGAACGCCGTCTGGAAATTCTCCTTTCGCGGTTAGATGAAGTCACCGAAAAATACGGCGACGAACGCCGCACCGGCATCGAAGACGCCGCCGAAGACTTCGATTACGAAGACTTAATCAACGAAGAAGAACAGGTCATCACGTTAAGCCGCGCCGGTTACATCCGCCGCTTGCCCATCAATACGTTCAAAGCGCAGAATCGCGGCGGCAAAGGAATCATCGGCGCTGGCCTCAAAGACGAAGATAACGTAGAGCGCATTTTTACCGCAAGCACTCACAGCTATCTCCTCGTCTTTACCAACAAAGGCCGCGTTCACTGGACCAAAGTTTACCGCCTTCCCGAAGGCTCGCGCAGCGGAAAAGGCCGTCCGATTGTAAACTTCCTGGAACTCACCGAAGGCGAAACCGTATCGGCGATTGTGCCGGTGCGCCACTTTATCGAAGGCTTTTTCCTCGTGTTTGCCACGCGGGACGGAGTGATCAATAAAATGTCGCTCTCGCTTTTCGCGAACCCGCGTAAAGTCGGCGTGAACGCCATCACGCTCAATGAAAACGACGAACTCGTTTCCGTTCTTCTCGTAACCGGTTCCTCGGACGAATCCATAGCCGAAAGCGAAGAATGCACGGAAGAAGCCCCGGAAGTTACCACCGACGACGGAGAAGAAAATCTTACGGAAGAACTCACCGCCGATAATCTCTTAATGCTTGCTACGCGGCAAGGTCAGGCGATCACGTTCCCCATCGACTGTTTCCGCAGCATGGGTCGCGGCACTCGCGGCGTAAAGGGAATCTCTCTCGGCAAAGACGATCAGGTGATTGCGCTCGTACAGCTGAAACGCGGCACTAAAGTATTAACCATTTCCGAAAACGGTTACGGTAAACGTTCCGAACCCGGTTCTTACCGAATCACGCGCCGCGGCGGAAAAGGGGTGCGCAACCTGAATATCACCGACAAAACGGGTCCTGCCGTATTCGTATCTTCGGTACTCGACGATCACGACCTTATTATTACGAGTAAGGGCGGGCAGGTGATTCGCATTCCGGTAAATACCATCCGTCTTACCGGGCGCGTATCGCAAGGTGTTCGTGCCATTAACCTCCGTGAAAACGATCTCGTTCAAGATGCCGTATCGCTCCCGAGCGTTGAAGATATTGAGCAAGAAGTCGAAGCGCATCAAATGGAATCCTTATCCGGCGAATCTTGCAGCATTGAAAACGCGGAGTAATTTTCCGGTATTGTCCTGACGGCATAAAAACACGAGAAATCCGGGATTCGTCCCTGTCGCTCGATTCGGTCGAGCAATGTTTCTTTTGTCATCGCGAACGCGGAATGCGTGCGGCAATACGGCAGGAACAAGGCCTATGCCCTCGCCGCAAAAAGTGCGTGCCGCTATTTAGCTGCATATCCGTGTTCACCGTATTGGTACATAAAAAAGAGGTTCCCGCAAAGGAACCTCTTTGAAATTTTAAAAACAGGCGGACTTAGTTTTCGTCCGGATGATTCTTCTGAATTTCTTTCAACGCATCGGCGGTATTGAGTTCAATCATTTCGGAAGCTTCGTCCACGAGAGCGGCAAATTGATCGTACCAATCGGTGAAAATTTCCACTTCCACATGATCGACACCCGGAATGGTAAGGCGCACGCCGCATTCCTCTCCGACTCTTTCTGCAAACTTCTCGATTTCCGGGCGAATGAGAGCGAGATCCACTCCGTCCAAATCTTCCGGATCGAGCCAAACGGCATCTTCTTCGGATTCTTCGTCGCCGGATTCTTCGTCGCCGGATTCTGCGGAACCTCCCGCCTGACAACTGCAAGCCGCTATTCCGTCATCGTCTTTTTCGCAAGTGCATTCGCCTTCCTCGCCGTCGTCGTCGTAATCGTCGTCACAATCGCAACAACCGCATTGGCAGCCGCAGCAGCATTCATCGTCTTCTTCGGAACACGAGTCGTAGAAGAACTCATCGTCTTCCAAATAAAGCGTTTCAATAAAAATGCCTTTCGCGCCGAGCGCTTTGGCCGCTTCGACAAATTCGTCAAAGCTGCCGCCGAAATAGCGGGAAGTTTCCGCTTCGGCGAGGGTTTGCACTGGAATCGGATGGAATCCGTGCTTTTTCAGATTTTTGGAAATTTCTTCGGTGATCGTTTCTTTTTTATTCATGATCTGACCTCTTATTTTTGAGAATGATATTTCATAAGGCTTGGTGCCTTTTCACGGATAAGCTTCATAATACGGGCTTCCGCTTCGTCGCCGCGGCTGGTTTCGCGCACGCTCACGAGCGGCTGGAAAAGCGGACTGTTAAAAGCTGTACCGAGGGGAATCGGGTTCTTGCGGCAGAATGTCATTTCCACAAAATCCCGCGCGCTGTCCTGAAGATCATCGCAGCTTTCGAATTTTTGTTGACCGAATGCCTTAAAGAGATCCACGAAAATACGCGAAGCCTCGGGAATATTTGCAGTAGCGCTGATTAACCCTTTACCGCCCATTTCGAGAATGTCGATAAAAGCGCCGTCTTCTCCGCTGAGAACCGCGAAATCATGTTCCTGCGTTTCTTGAATAATCCGGAGCGTATCTTCATGATAACGTTCGCCGATTCTGAATTCCACCGCCTGCTTCAAACCGATAATGTTCTTGTCTTCGGCGAGATGAATCGCCGTATCGGGGTGAATGTAATTGGCGGTTCGACCCGGAACGTTGTACATAATAATCTTCGCGCCGGTTTCTTCGCTGATTGTTTTAAAATGTTTTTCAATGCCTTCCTGCGACGGATTGTTGTAGTAACCCGTCACACAAAGCATCGGTACTTCCGCAATCTTCAAAATCTGCTGAATCATTTCAATGGATTCGCGCGTGCAGTTGGAACCGGCTCCCGCGATCACCGGCACACGCTTGTTCACATGGTCGAGCGTAAACTTAATCACGTCAAGATGTTGCTTGTGTGTCAGCGTTGAACTCTGCCCGGTTGTCCCCACAGGAACAATCCCGTGAATCCCTTCGGCAATCAAATCGTCAATCATGAGACCGAGTTTTTCATAGTCCACCGAATTACGGAGACGCTTGGGATCGTTGTTCAGGAGGGGCGTAAATATGGCGGGAAAAACGCCCGTCAGTTGGGAAGCTTTGGTAATATGCATAGCACAAAAATAATACAAATCTTACCGTTAAAAGCGGCTTAGGAAAATAAAATTCCTAAATTAGAAACCGTCTAACATATTTTAACAGGATATAATAGAATGCCCAAGGACACCATCACTCAAATCTGGAAAAAAATACAATCTCCCGACTTTAACCCCGTGACCGGCGCCGCTCTTGTCGAACAAGTAAAAAAAGCCGCCATCGAATCCCGTGAAAATGCGGTTGTCAGTTTCGGCACATCCGGTTGGCGCGGCGAAATCGGTTCCGAGTTTACTTTGCGTAACTTGCAGGTAGTCGGCGCGGCGATTGTGCGGCTTTACCGCGAAGCCACTCCGGAACTTTTCGTCTCACTCGGCATCAAAAATTTTGAAGAATTAAAAACCAAAGGGCTCGTAATCGGGCACGACAACCGCCTGCTCGGGAAAGAATTTTGCGAATCGGTCGCTCATGAATTTGTAAAAGCCGGCGTCCGTATTTATTACGGCGGCGAAATGGCAACCCCCGAATTCTCGGCTGCGGTGGAAATGCTCGGCGCGGCTTGCTCCGTCAATATGACCCCGAGCCACAACCCGAGCCACTATAACGGCATCAAATTTAACCCGGCGGACGGCGGTCCGGCAGGCCCCGAAATCACCGATGTCATCACCCGTAATTCCAACGAAATGATGGCGACCCACGTTTACGAAGAAGCCTCGAATATCCCGTGGGAAACCATCGACCCGGTGAAAATTTACAAGGACTTCCTGATTCGCCAGGGAACCATCAAGTTCTCCCGCATTCAGAAAATGATTGACGAAGGCCGCATCACCATCGTATGCGATTATGTACACGGCTCCACCCGCGGCCGGCCGGCCGCGCTCCTCGGAAACCCGGACAGTCTCGTGAACCTCCGAACCGAAGACGACCCTCTGTTCGGCGGTGTCGCTCCGGAACCGAGCTCCAAAAACCTGGAAGGCGTGCGCCGCGTACTGGATGCGAGCAAAACGTGGTACCGCATCGGCTGTATCTTCGACCCGGATGGCGACCGCATCCGCTTTTACGACGGCACCACCGAAATCGACATGAACAGCTTCGGCGCCCTCGCGTTTCATTACATGGTCACCTGGCGCAAGGAACGCGGCGTCGTGGCAAAATCCGTCGCCACCTCCAACTTCGTTAATATCATCGCCGAAAAACTCGGCTGCGAAGTCAAAGAAACCGCGGTCGGCTTTAAAAACTTCCGCCCTTACCTCGCCCGCGACGCCAAAGAACGCGCTCTCATCGCCTTTGAAGAATCCGACGGCATCTCCGGATTAAACAACACCCTTGAAAAAGACGCTCAATTCGGCTTCTTGCTCGCGCTCGAAATCATGGCGGTCACCGGAAAAAACCTCGGCGAATACCTTGAAGCGCTTTACACGGAATACGGCCGCTTTTACCCGACCCGCTCGGGCTTTGAAGTCGATAAATCCCTCGTGGGCGCGCCGCTGATCGCGAAAGTAAACGCCATCGCCGCCAAAGCCAAGCCCGGCATGAAAGTCCAAGTCGGTGAAATCAAAAAAGAAGTCAAACAACTCCTCACTCTCGACGGCGTGAAAATCATTTTTACCGACGACTCGTGGATGCTCATCCGCCCCTCCGGCACGGAACCCAAAGTCCGCATTTACACGGAATGCCGCGTGCCCGAAGAAAAAGACGTCATGTTTGAAGCCGCGAAACACCTGTTTTTCAAAGACTAAACGCAAACCGCGTTTTCTTTTTGG
>JAISUZ010000051.1 GCA_031271785.1 Fibrobacter sp.
ACCGGCAAAGCCGCCCTCCGCCTGCCTCACGCAATGTTCGCACGGTTCCAACGCTTTTTTCAAAACCGGAGCGGCTTCCAGCCTAAAGGTTTTGAAAAAAGTATTGAGAACCGCGCTTATGTGAAAATGTAACTCAAGTTCCTCGAGTATGCAATTTAGGGATTTGGGACAAAGTGGCGATGAACTTGTCATGGCGAGAGCATAGCCCGTGGCCAGCCAGCCCTTGTATTATTCCTCATCGGATCGCAAAACACGTTCCATGTTCGCGATGACAAAAATTACATGCAAACACGATCAATATTGATGCATAAATAGAATTTTCCGGTCATCCCGGTTTTTGTGCCGGGATCCAATAAAAGTCGGCGAGTTCAAATGACAGTAGGGGTCGAATATTTTCGACCCGGTTTTAGAGTGACAAAGGCGCACAAACCCAAGGGTGGCGAGAGTCTTGATGATCTTTCATTCCCCGCTTTTTATGCCCGAAGATCATGCATCAAGGGGGTAGCGCAAAACGGCGCGCGACGGCCGGCGACCGAAGGAAGCCGAAAAAGACGGAGCGATTAACGCCGGTTGAAGCGAGGGGGATATTTCCCCCTTTTAAATTTTTAAAATGTATCTTTGTATAAAATTTTTCAGGGTTCGTTGCCCTTGTTTTATATGCTGCTTTTGTTATTAAATAATATTTCATTAGTTTGTTTATTTGCGTGTTATTCCGACCGATAAACTTTAAATCTTTGATTTTTTTTCTATAATCGTTTCCGGTACATTTCTTTGGAGATTTTTTATGTGGAAAACGAGAGGAACGATTCCTTATTTTATTTCCATTTTCGCCGCTACGTTTGTTCAAATGGGGCATTTTGTTTTTACTCAAAAAGTGTTGAATTCCACTTACGGCACGCACCAGTTTTTACTTGAGAGCGCGCTTCTTCAAGGGCTTTTCCTTTTGCCCTTTATTTTCATGATTATTCCGGCCAGTTATTTTTCCAATAAATTTCCGAAAGAAAAAGTGATTGCCTGGACTTCGGCGGCGATGACGGTTTCCATGCTTTTGATCGCTCTCTTTTACAGTCTCGGGTTTGCGCAGCTCGGTTTTTGGTTTACGCTTCTTCTCGCGTCGGCTTTTGCGGTGCAGAGCCCGGCAAAGTACGGTATTTTAAAAGAGATGTTCGGTACGCGTTATTTGGGGCTTTCCAATGCGTATCTGCAAATTATCATGATTGCCGCCATGCTCGTTTCTTCGTGGCTCATGATTTTCGGAGTTAGCGTGGTGGCCCATGCCGTTGCCGAACCGACGATTAAACTGCTTCTTTCCAAAACCGTCGCGCTTCCCTGGATCCTTCTCGGGATGAGCGTGCTTTCTACCGTCATGGCGTTTTGCATTCCGAAGATCGGTACCGAAAGTCCGAAAATCAGAATGCGTTCGCCGCGGAAAATTTTTTCATCCACCTGGTCGAGTCCGGTGGTGCGCGCTTCCATTCTCGGGCTTGCCATTCTTTGGGGGATGATTCAGGTTTTTGTTCTCGTGTTCCAGGATACGAGCGGTTCGCAGGTTATGTCCGTTTTGCAGAACAGTCTCGTGTTTACTTTCGTGGGGCTTGTGATCGGGTCGATTGTGGCCGGCAGGGCTTCCCGTGATTTTATCGAAACCGGGCTGATTCCGCTCGGGGCTCTCGGCACTACGCTCTGTATGCTTCTGATTCCCTTCACCTCTCATTTGCTTGCTTCGGGGCTTTTGTTTGCGCTTGTGGGCTTTTTCGCCGGGCTTCTGTTGGTGGTACTCAATTCTTTGATTCAATTCTACACGCGCCCCACGAATGCCGGCCGGATTATTTCGGTGAGCAACATGATTCAAATTATTGTGCTCGGGGTGTTTCTCGGGATTTATGTGCTTCTTCTCCGATATACGCCGGTGCAAACAAATCACCTGTTCTTTGGGCTTGCCATTATTTCGATTATCGGTTTTACTTGGGCGATCCGCAAAATGCCGCAGGCGCTCCTCCGTTCGCTTCTCCGTACTTTCTTTAGCCGTTACCGTTTGAAAGTGCTCGGGGTGCAGAATATTCCGGCGGAAGGTCCGGTGCTTCTCGTGGGAAACCATCACAGCTTTATCGACTGGGCAATTCTCCAGATGGCAAGCCCGCGCCCGCTCCGCGTGGCGATTAACAAAGATCATTTTGAACGGTGGTATTTGCGCTGGGTTTTAAAACGGCTGAATATGATCCGCATTCATCGCCGCGACATAAGTGCGGCGATGAATACCATTCACGAAGCGCTTTTGCACGGCGAAGCGGTGGTGATTTTTCCGGAGGGGGAAGTTTCGCAATCTCCGCATGTAGGCCCTTTTATGATGGATTTTTCTTCGGCGGTTGAGGGAACCGATGCGATGATTATCCCGTTTTATATTCAGGGTTTATGGGGAAGCCGTTACAGCCGGAGCCGAACGGTTAATATGTTCGGGCCTTCTTCTTCGCGTATTATCACGGTCGCGTTTAGCGAGCCGGTGCCGCAATCCATGCCGGCCAACGAACTTCGCAACCGCGTGCGCAGCATTTCCATCGACGCTTGGTTAAACTCTATTTCTTATTACCGTCCGCTCGCTTCTTCCTGGCTGCGCGCTTGTAAAAAACTCGTGCGTTCCGGCCCCGCGATTTACAGCCCCGACGGCAAGCATTTTTCGGGTTACCGGCTTCTCGCCGCAGCTCTTGCGTTCAGTCGGAAACTGAAAAAGATCACTGCCGGAGAAAAAAATGTGGCGGTTATGCTTCCGCCGTCGAGTGCGGGCGTTATCGGGAACCTTGCGGTTTGGATTCTCGGAAAAACGAATGTGAATTTGAATTATACCTCGCCGATTGATGTGATTCGTCTTTGCATTGAAAGAGCGGATGTGAAAACAGTGTTTACGAGCCGCGCCTTTATGGAACGCCTCAAGCAAAAAGGAATGGATTTCTCTTTGCTTTGCGATAACTGTAAGGTGATTTATGCTGAAGACGTGAGCGCTTCCATTTCATCGCCGTCAATGATTTTCCACATGTTAGTGGGCGTTTGTCTTCCGTCGTTTTTAATTGAATTTTTCTATTTCAAGAAAACGAGACTCTCCGATGTCGCCGTAATTCTCTTCAGTTCCGGCTCGGAAGGAATTCCGAAGGGAGTGATGCTCACGCATGAAAATATGATCGGAAATGTTCAGCAGACGTCTTGTATTTTCAATTTCACTCCGGGCGATGTCATGCTTGCCGAACTTCCGATTTTCCACTCTTTCGGGCTTTTGGTGACGATTGTCTTGAATTTGATGGAGGGTTCGCCGATTGTGACGGTGGCGGACCCGACGGATATTAAAACGATGGCGCGTGTTTGTGCTGAATTTAAGGTAACGGTCGTTGCGGGTACACCGACATTCCTGCGCGCGTTTACCGTGAACCGCTGGGTACATCCGTTGGTATTCAGTCATGTTCGTTTCATTTTTGCCGGCGCGGAAAAATTGCGCCCCGAACTGACCGATGCTTTCCGTTTAAAGTTCGGTAAGAATATTTATGAGGGTTACGGTTGTACGGAAACCACTCCGGTCGTTTCGGCGAACACGGAAAATGTGCTTTTGAACGATTACTTAACCATGCAGGTCAATAATAAACTCGGCACCGTCGGTATGGCAATTCCGGGAACTTGTATCCGGGTAGTGGATCCGGAAACGGGTGAGAATCTTCCCGTCGGCGAACAGGGAATGGTTTTGATCGGCGGTTGCCAGGTGATGAAAGGTTATTTGAAAGATCCGGAACGCACCAGTGAAGTGATTTCCGAATACGAAGGAAAACGCTGGTACCGTACAGGGGATAAGGGATTCCTGGATGAAGACGGATTTTTAACCATTGTGGACAGATACAGTCGTTTTGCCAAACTCGGCGGTGAAATGATTTCTCTCGGCGCCGTTGAGATTCGCATTAACGAATCGAAAGTGCTTGAGGGCTGCGATTATATCATTACCGCTATTCCGGACAAAGTCAAAGGCGAATGTATTGTTCTCCTTTATGTGGGTGAAAAAGACCCGGCGGATATACTGCGTGAACTGCGCATTGCGGGGCTTCCGCCGCTCATGATTCCGGGACTTGCATTTAAGATCGAAACACTTCCAAAGCTCGGCAGCGGTAAAACCGACTTTACTACCGCCAAAAAAGTGGCCAGGGAACTCGCCGGAGTTACCGAGTGAAAGACGGTTTACACGAAATCAGAACTATCCGCGTGATCGGCGGTTTTGTTTTCGTTTTGGGGCTTATTTTTCTCACTCTTTCGAGAATCTTTGCATTTATGCATGAATATGCAGGTACGGTATTGAGCATGGCTCTTGCCCGTTATTCGAATTTTACCGGAAAAATCGCAGCGAAAAACTTCGCGGAAGACAAAAAATTACTTGCCGCGCTCAATGAAATTCAAATGGAATTGATCCCGGTTTTGGAAAGTTCCGTGACTTGGCTGTACGGGTTCGCTATATTGTTTCTCGTATCGGCTCTTTTGATTCAATTTTTCCCGAGAGCCGCCGTACAGGGCTTTATCGCCTTAAAAATCTTAAAAAGAACGCCGGAATTGTCAAAAGAAGATGTGGCGGATTAATTTGTAATAATTTATATTAGGGGCAAAATAATGGAGATTTTATGAGTCTTTTCAAAATTTCGTTCCGGAACGCTGTTTTCTTTTCCATTTTTGCACTTTCTTTTGCGTTCGCGCAGCTTCAGATTCAAGTGAATCAGGTGGGGTATGAACAAACGGCGCCCAAGCGTGCGGTTGTTCAATCTTCTAACGCCATTACGGATACCAGGGCGTATCTTGTGAATACTCAAGGGACCGAGTTATTGGAAATAGAACTCGGCGAGCAGATGACGGTGGATAGCTGGACCGGCCGTTATTTTAAGGTTGCGGATTTCAGCGCTTTCACGGAAGCCGGGGAAGGTTACCAAATCAAAGTGGGCGGTACGCTTTCCCGGGAGTTTGCGATCGGAGAAAAATTGCTCCAAACCAAAACGGGTTCCGCGCAGGTACAGTTTTTTAACGGCATGAGATATTTTCCCGGAATGACTTTTAGCCAAACGGCTAATTATGGTTACTCTTTAGAAGATGACTCTCATGTTCGCATTAACGGGAGTTCCGATTATCACGATATTCGCGGCGGCTGGTGGGATGCTAACGGCGATCCGGGCAAGCATCTTTCTCACCTTTCTTATGCCAATTATTTTAGCCCGCAGCAGATTCCGCTCGTGGTTTGGTCTTTGCTTCATGCCGCGGAAACTCAGCCGGATGTTTTTAATTCCGCCGCTACTAGAGATGAAGCGGCTTGGGGCGCCGATTACCTTTTGCGCTCTCTCGCTTCCGAAGGTTATTTCTATATGTCCGTTTTTGATAACTGGGGCGGCTGGGGTATAGGCGGCGGACAGTCTCAGCGGGAAATTTGCGAATGGAGCGGAGAAAACGGTATCCGTTCGGCTAATTATCAATCGGCCATGCGCGAGGGCGGGGGCGTTTCGATTGCCGCTCTTGCCCGGGCAAGTAAAGCGGGCATTTCCGGCGATTCTTCGGCTGCACGGTATCTTGCCGGCGCCGAGCGCGCTTATGCTCATTTAAAAGCAAACCCTACCCTTTATCAAAATGATAATACCGAAAACATTATCGATTATTACACCGGACTTTTAGCAACCTCCGAACTTTACAATGCCACTCAAAAAGCGCAATACTGTACCGATGCCGCCGAGCGCGCCGGCGCTTTGCTTGCGCTGCAAACAAATGAAGGCTGGTTTTATACCGTAAACAAAAACGGACAAAATACCCGCTCGTTTTATCATGCTGCCGATGAGGGTATGCCGGTGGTAGCCTTAGTGCGTTATATCGAAGTTTGTAACCCGGGTAATAAGAGCGACATTAGCCAGGCGATCAAGAAAAATCTGGAATGGTATGTAAGCATTACGGGGCAAGGCGCCAATCCGTTTAATTATGTGAAAATGTATGCCGGAGCTACGAATCAACCGGCTTCCGTTCGCTTTTTTATGCCGCAAACCAATGAAACCGGATATTGGTGGCAAGGTGAAAATGCAAGGCTTGCTTCTCTCGCTTCCGCATTTATTATGGGCGCTCCGTATGCCGACCCCACCGGAGACTATTGGGAAACCACTCTGTTTTCGTTCGCGACATCGCAGCTGGACTGGATTCTGGGAAAAAATCCGTATAATGCAAGCATGATGGCGGGTTTTGGCCGCCCGGATAGTTATGGGAGTTTTCAGGGAGCGTTCGCTAAAGGGAAAGTGCATGGCGGCATTGTAAACGGAATCACCGGCAGCTTCAATAGCGATGCATTGCAATGGGGAACCGATTGGCGTTGGATGGAGCAATGGTTACCGCATAACGCCTGGTATTTGACGGCGGTGACCTCGCTTTCTTACCGGATCGATCACCCGATTGATGAACCACAGGGCTTTGTTAAACCGGTTCCGGCAGCGTCGGCGCGCCTTAAAATTGCGGTAGTGAACGGAAGAACGTTAATGGTGGATTTACCGGCAACGGCAACTCAAATTAACCTCTACAATATGCAAGGACAAAAATTGTTCTCGCATTTTGTTTCCGGCGGTTCTTCCGAAATGATTCAAATTCCCTCTAATGTGAAACAAGGGGCTTACCTTGTGAGTGTTCAGGACAAAACCGGAAAGAACAGGCTCACGGGCAAAGTTCATTTATGGTAAGGCGGACTTAAGGCGTGAATTTCATGGGAAGTGTAAGGGGGTAGCGCAAGACCGGGCGCGGTTTCCGGCGACTAACGGAAGCCGGAAAAGAAACCGCGAGCTACCCGGGCTGAAGCGAGGGGGCTTTCCCCCTTTTAAATTTGTTTTTTTGATTTATTCTTCAATGTTTTTATAATAATATTTTTCTTTTTTCTTATATACAAAGCCATTTGCGAGTAATATTTTTTGCGATGATGTGTTTTCTTGATCGGGCTGCACCACAATTTCTTTCCCGTTTTCGGCTTTGATTTTTTCGATCAGTTGTTTTACGATTTCCTTGCCGTAACCTTTGTTCAAAAAATCTTCTTCACCGATTAAGTAATCGATGCTGTATGTTTGATTCGGTTTGTCTATTTCATACCATTCTTCTTTGGCCGCAAAGCAATCGTAATACTGACAAAATCCGATTTTTACGGAATTGTGTTTTACTATAAAATGTTTTATGAAGT
>JAISUZ010000088.1 GCA_031271785.1 Fibrobacter sp.
TTTTCCTTTTTCGATGAATTTTTTGGCGTTATCCCACGCGCCGCCGGCATTGTTCAGCATGCAGGCGAGTGCAAAGCCGGTGGCTACGCCGCCGGCGAGGAGTCCGAATACGCCCGGAACGCCCATTACAAGACCGACAAAGAGCGGAACGATTATCGCAAGCAGCGAAGGGAGTATCATTTCGCGCTGCGCGCCCGCGGTGGAGATCGCTACGCATTTGGCGTAATCGGGTTTTCCGCTTCCGTCCATGATTCCCGGGATCTCACGGAACTGGCGGCGCACTTCTTCTACCATGGCGCCCGCCGCGCGGCCGACCGCTTTAATGGTGAGCGCGCAGAATATGAAGGTCATCATGGCGCCGAGGAAGAGTCCGCCGAGGAGCATGGGGTTCATGAGGTTCAGGTGATAGACGTTCATAAAGTCTGCAATTCCCGCGTGGCGCAGCACGATTGCGGCAAGTTCGCCGTTCTCGGAGATTACGCGGTTGCCGTTTTCAATGATTTTTGCGCCGGGAATTTGAGCGGAGATTTCCTGCAGTTTTTCGGCGGTATTGACAAAGGCGACGTGATTGACGCGGAATACGCCGTCGGCGCCCGCGGCAAAATGCCCGAGCCAAATTTTGATTTCTTCGATATAGGAGGCGAGGAGCGCCATGGCGGTGAGGGCTGCCGAGCCGATGGCAAATCCTTTTCCGGTGGCGGCGGTGGTATTCCCGAGCATATCGAGTTCATCGGTTCTTTTGCGCACTTCTTTCGGAAGCCCCGACATTTCTGCGTTTCCGCCGGCGTTATCGGCGATGGGTCCGAAGGCATCGGTAGCAAGCGTGATACCGAGCGTAGAAAGCATGCCGACGGCGGCAAAGCCGATGCCGTAAAGCCCTTCGGACATGTTGGAGAATCCGCCGGCGAATCCGTAAGCGCAGAGAATCCCGATTACGATGGTGACTACCGGAAATCCGGTGGAGAGCATGCCGACGGCCATGCCGTCGATAATTGTGGTAGCCGGCCCGAGAGTCGCTTGTTTGGCGATTCCCTGCGTGGGTTTATAAATATCGGAGGTGTAGTAATCGGTGAATTGACCGATCAATACGCCGGCTATCAACCCGCTTACCACCGAGCCGAATATCCCGAACGTGATAAAATCCAGTTTTACCATCACGATTAAAGCGAAGAGAATCAGAATCGAGGAGCCGAGCGTTCCGGTGAGGAGACTGCGCAAGAGCTGTTTGGTGCCTGCTTCTTCTTTGGTGCGCACCATGAAAATTCCGGCAACGGAAAGGATGATGCCGACGGCGGCGACAAACATCGGCGCGAGGATTGTTTTCAGGCTGAAATAAGGGAGCGAAGCGCCGAGAGCGACCGTGGCAAGAATGGAGCCGCAGTAAGATTCGTAAAGGTCCGCTCCCATTCCCGCGACGTCACCGACGTTATCGCCGACGTTGTCGGCGATGGTGGCCGGGTTCCGGGGGTCGTCTTCCGGGATTCCCGCTTCGACTTTACCTACAAGGTCGGCGCCGACATCGGCGGCTTTCGTATAAATACCGCCGCCAACGCGCGCAAAGAGCGCTTGCAATGAGGCACCCATACCGAAGGTGAGCATGGTGGTGGTGATTTCCGTCATTTTCGCTTGGTTCCACGATTCGTTTAAGATGAGGGATGGATCCCAAGAGGAAAGTCCGAAAGAAATTTTTTCCGCAACGGATAACCCCATGCCGAATAAATTATGATCGTAAACGTAATTGAGTGCGTAGAACCAAAGCGAAATGTCGAGAAGCCCGAAGCCGACGACTACAAAACCCATTACGGCGCCGCTTCTAAAAGCGATTACAAGACCGCGGTTTAAACTGGTTCGGGCGCCGTTGGCTGTTCGAGCGCTTGCAAACGTGGCGGTTTTCATGCCTAAAAATCCGCAGAACCCGGAGAAAAAGCCGCCGGTCAAAAAGGCGAAAGGCACAAACGGATTTTGAATTCCAAGTACGGCGAGTACAATAAATATGACAAATAATATGACAAAGATAAGGCTCACCGAGCGGTATTGCTTTGAGAGGTACGCCATGGCGCCTTCCCGCACATAGCCTGCAATTTCCTGCATTTTAGGCGTGCCTTCATCGGCTTTCATCATGGATTTGAAGAAATAAAAAGCGACGAGCAATGCAAACACGGCCGAGGCGGGAACAAAATACCAGTATGAGGGAATTGAAAATGTGCCGTCCGAAGCAAGAGAAACGCCCGGCAGGAGAAGGAAAAACCATAAAAACCGATGCATATCAGGGCCCTTTCAATAGAAGGAAGAGTCCCTGTAAATTTAATAAAAAGAGAAAGAGGAAACCGTTATATAAAAAATGTTTAAGGTTCTTCCGGTGTACGAAAAATCGGTATCGTTACATGGGGATGAGAGTCCGGATGCGAATTTGTCCCTAAGGGTATGCGGATCATGCCTTTACATTTTTTGATCGGAGATCCCGAATTCCAATTACAAACGAATTACGCCGCTTGTGCGAGTGTCATCGCGAACGGGGAACGCATGCGGCACTCTGTCATTCTCGGACTTGATCCGAGAATCCGGTGAGGAACAATACAGAGTCTGGATGGCCACGAGCTGTGCTCTTGCCATGACAAGTTCATCACCGCTTTGTCCCAAATCCCAATTCCCTGACTTCCATGCCCGAGAAACTCAAATGCAATTTTTGGATTTTTAAGGCGTTTGTATATGCCGGAACAATAAGCATCACTGCAGACAAAAAAAGTCTTACATACCCGATCGAACTTGGTTAATGCGGTAATAGGTATCACCGCACTCTTAGAAAGTTTTACCATGTCGGAACGTACTTAATTGATGCGGTACACAACGTCAATACGCTTGCGTTTTATGCCGGAAGCCGCTCCGGTTTGGAAACCAAGTGGCGGCGCACATTGAGAATACTTTTTATGCCGGAGCGAACTGTATTGATGCGCAAAAAGTGTTGGAATCGCGCGAAGACACGTGAGGCAGGCGGAGGGTGTGCGCGAAGCGCACAGTGCGCAGCACCGACCGGAGGGTAGCCCAAAGCCACGCCGACCCGGCGCGACGGTTTTCATGCCGGTACTGTCCGGACGCGCCGGGGCACGCCCAAACTTCCATTCCTCAAGTTCCCGGTTCCCGATTACTATTTTTTACTCCGACGGGACCGGCAAAACTTTTTCATTTTTGACATATTTTGTCACCCAAAGGCAAGTATCTTTGAATCGGAAGGAAATCAAATGAAGCAATCGAACCCAAGCCTCGCTATTATCTGTCTCGGAACGGAACTCACCCAAGGGTTCACTCTGAACACAAACGCCAAAATGTTTTCGGCCAAAGTGCGGGAACTCGGTTTTGACGTGGCGTATCACCTCACATTGCCCGACAATGCTTCGCTCTGGAAAAATACTTTCGATATGATTATGAACGCCGGTGTGGAAACCGTAATTGTGAGCGGCGGGCTCGGCCCCACCGCCGATGATAAAACGCGTTTTTTAATTGCGGAAACTCTCTCTCGCCCGCTCGTTTACCATGCGGAGTGGGAAGCACGGATTCAAAAGCAGTTTTCGGAACGCTCGCGCCCCTACTCTCCGGAAAACCGTGTGCAAGCCATGTTCCCCGAGGGCGCCGAAGTTCTTGAGAATCCTGTAGGGAGCGCTCCCGGTTTTAAAATCCGGCAGAACGGTATTACTTTTTTCATGATTCCGGGCGTTCCTTCCGAGGCCGAAACATTATTTGAGCTTCACATTGTGCCGTGGCTGAAAGCGAAACGGAGCGTTCCTCTTTTCACCCGCGAAATTCATTTGATGAATATTCCCGAAGCAGAGCTTGAATCCTGCTTGAAAAAAGTTTCTTTTCCGGATTCCGTTTCCTGGAGCAGTCTCCCCGAGCCCGACGGGATTATTTTTCGCATTTACAGTCACGAGAGCGCGGACATTTTGAGTTCCGTGATGAGTGAAGCGCATCGGGTTTTAGTCGAAAATTCCCAAGCGGTTATTTTTTCCGAAAACAAAGACGATTTGATTCGGCGCATTACGGATATTCTGCAAAAGCGCAACGAGACATTCGGTACCGCGGAATCCTGCACCGGCGGGTTAATAGCTTCCGAAGTGACTCGCCGCGCGGGCGTTTCCGGCGTTTTTTCCGGCGGGATTGTCGCTTATCATAATCGTATTAAAGAGCATATTCTGCATATCCCGGCAAAGATCATCGCCGAAAACGGAGCCGTCAGCGAGGCCGTGGTGAGCGCCATGGCTGCAAACGCACGCCGGGTTCTCGGCTGCGATTGGGTTCTCGCCACGTCGGGAATTGCAGGTCCGGACGGCGGTAGTCCGGAAAAACCGGTGGGGCTTGTGTGGATGGCGGTGGCCGGAAAACAGGAAATTTTCACTTTTTTTGAAAAATTTTCGGGAAATCGAGAACAAATCCGGATAAAAAGCGTTTATAAAGTATTGCAGCAATTTTTTCTGCAATTAACTAAACAAAAAAGTAGTTGCTTTTTTGTGCAGTAGTTATTACATTTAGAATCAATCAACGGAGATCATCATGGCAAAGAAACAAACACCGGCAACCACCCCCAGCAGTCTCAACGGAGAAAAGGCTAAGGCTGTGGAAGCCGCTATCGCGCAAATTGAAAAAAACTACGGAAAAGGTTCCATTATGGCTCTCGGGAGCCAGCCGGTGGAAGATATTCCGGTGATTCCGAGCGGGAGTATTCAACTGGATATGGCGCTCGGTGTCGGCGGGTTCCCTCGCGGGCGCATTATCGAAATTTACGGTCCGGAATCTTCCGGTAAAACCACTCTCACCCTTCACGCGGTGGCGGAAGCGCAAAAACTCGGCGGCGTTGCCGCTTTTATCGACGCGGAACACGCTTTCGATGCCGCTTACGCAAGAAAACTCGGAGTCAATATCGAGCAGCTCCTCGTTTCTCAGCCCGATACCGGTGAGCAAGCTCTGGATATCGCCGAAACTCTCGTGCGTTCGGGCGCTATTGATATTATCGTGATCGACTCGGTGGCAGCCCTCGTGCCGCAAGCGGAAATCAACGGTGAAATGGGAGATTCCCACATGGGGCTTCAAGCGCGCCTCATGTCGCAGGCTCTCCGGAAATTAACGGGGATTCTCTCGAAATCCAATACTTGCCTTCTTTTTATCAACCAACTCCGCATGAAAATCGGTGTAATGTTCGGAAACCCGGAAACCACGACCGGCGGCAATGCGCTCAAATTTTACGCCACTCAGCGCATCGACATTCGCCGTATCGCCGCCATTAAAGACGGTGAAGAGGTGATCGGCAACCGCACTCGCGTAAAAGTGGTGAAAAACAAAGTCGCCGCGCCGTTTACTCAATGCGAGTTCGATATTCTTTACGGTCAAGGCATTTCCCGCGAAGCTTCTATTTTGGACCTCGCCACGGAACTGGATATTATTCAGAAAAGCGGTTCCTGGTTCTCTTACGAATCCGAGCGCATCGGTCAAGGCCGGGAAAATGCGCGCTTATTCCTGAAGAACAATCCGGAAATTACCGCCAAAATCGAAGCACAAATTCGTGAAAACATGAAAGACGTCCACCTCTTCACCTTGGGTGAAGATGAAGGCGTGGCTTCCATGGAAACGGAAGAAGCGTAATTCTCCGGCGGCATGACGGGCTTACGGGAAAGTAAACTTTGATTTTTAGCCATGTGATTTAGTTTGCTTTTCGGTTAAGCTTAAAGTCTTGCGATCATTTTCTGAGATGTTCGGATTTTGAAATGAATTCTGTGCCGGATAAGGTAAATTTTCACAGCAATACTCTCGGTACTGCAAGAAAATTTAACGATGTATGGCATAGGCTCTTTCAAAAGATGGGCGTTAAGTGGGAATAATCGCAAGACCAAGTGCCAAGGAGATAAAAGAACCTTGTTCGGACTTTGGACAGGGTTCTTTTTATAATTCCCTTTTCGAGTTTCCATGCGGGAGCTTTCCGTTTGCTAAATTATGAGTCACCCTCATGCATTATCGATTCTTTTTTTGCGTTATTTTTTTGATCCTCTTCCTGAACGGAACCGGTTTTTCGCAAGTTTGTCCGCAGCCTTTGTTGAGCGATCCGTTTGTCGTTTCTGCGGAAGGGCGGTTCATTAACCGGGAAAACAGCCGAACCTCTATTGGTTTGGTGTGGAAACATTCGCAGGCAGCTCCGGACTCTTTTGAAATTACCGTCGCGGGCAAGCAATCCTATCTTTTTGTCTCGCACCCGGATTACCGTTATATGATTTTCCTGCCTCAAAAAGTAAAGCGCGAACTCGCGACCCATCATTTAAAAGATTTTATCGGGAATACGCCGCTTCGTTTTGATGATTTGGACTTAATGGCCAACGGACTTTTTCTCTGTCCCGATTCCGGAAAATCCCCATTGATTTTTTCCACGGCGTTTTCTCAAATGTGGTATTCTATTCGTCTTAACCAAAAAGAACAGCCGACCGCCCTTGAAATGCGGGGCGCCGGAAGAGAAATCCGGAAAATCGAAATTCAAAAATGGAAAAACTTCGACGGAACTTTACTCCCGGCCGTTATTCAAGTTCAAGATGCTCATTCCCGCGGAACATTTTGGATTCGCTCCGCCTACAAAAAAGCGGGACACGTTACGGACCCGCTTCTTGAA
Organism: Fibrobacter sp.; assembly: GCA_031271785.1. Classification (GTDB taxonomy): domain Bacteria; phylum Fibrobacterota; class Fibrobacteria; order Fibrobacterales; family Fibrobacteraceae; genus JAISUZ01. The sequence continues at coordinate 6,644 of JAISUZ010000088.1, forward strand.
AAATTAGAATCTCAAAACTCAGCGATTCGATTTTACCGGGAAGGAAAAATTCCCTTGATATTGAAGCTGAATTAAAAACTGTTCTTTGAATGCTCCCTTATAATGCCTCTCTTTTCCGCGGAACCAAAGACCCGGCGTGAGAGTAATCCAATCACCGTCGTTGCCCCAAGAGTAAGAAGCCCCGGCAAGAACTTTCGTATAACTTAATGATTCCTTTAGATAATCACCGTTGGAACGGGAATAACCGGTTTGATACTGCCTGCCATGAAGGACCGCCGCCCAACTTTCCGAAACAGGTATGTGAGAATAAAAAGAAAATTCAAAAATAAAATCGCGGCTGAAAACCGGAATATTTCGCTGATAGTCATAACTTTTTCCATCGTATTCCGTGCTGATATCGACAAGCGTTATTTCAAAACTAATACCGATAAACCCTCGTTTGGAGAAGTAGTAATCAAAATCAAGCAGGCAGGAAAAGTTTTGAATAAAATCAACGGCGGAGTGATTATAAAGCCGGTCCAGCACATAATCCGCATTCCAGGAATCGGCGATCCCCGAGGCTTGCGAAGTATCTTTTAAGGTCATCTCCACATTGGAATTCCAATAAGTCACATTCTCATACTTAAGGAGAACCTCGAGTTGAGGATTGAACTTAAAAGGGCGGGCGCCGATCCCGATAGAAAAAGCTCCGTAAAAAGGAGAGGTTTCGATCCCCGCCTGAAAACGAAGGAACGAAGCTTTGGGGTCGAGCAACTCTCCGTAAGGGAGTCCGGCGAGCGGTTCGATCCAGTTAAAATCCAAATGCCCGTCCAGCTGCGGCAGCCAATTTCCCCAAAAAAACGGCGTATTTCCGGAAAGCGCCCATGTGAAATTCGATCCGTACCGAAAGCCCAAAAGTCCGTTCGGATCAAATTTTTCCGCACGCGACGGACTGAAAACCATGCCGACGGCAAGCGCCAGAAACAGAATTATTTTTTTCCGGATAAGCATTCGGTGCTAAAATTAAAAATTATTGTTCGCATTCCGGTAGAAATTCTTATTTTGGAGCTATCATTCTTTGTTTATTCAAAACAGGAGTCTTCATGAATATTATTCGCTTGCTTGTGTTCGGCATGGTTCTTGTCGCGCTGAATGCCTGCTCTAACCGTCACATGTCTTCGGTTCTCGTGGAACGCGGAGTCAAGCAGTACGAACGGGATTATTTCGCCACCAAAGAGAGTATGGGCGTTGAAAAACGGCTCAAGGACATCTTTCAGCTCGGTTATATCGAAGAAGGAATGAACCAGGAAATGGTAAACCTGCTTTGGGGACCGCCCGACCGCGAAATCAACGACGGTGAAATCTGGGAATACTACTCCGAAGAAGGCAAACTCATCACGCGTCTCATTTGGGGAAGAACGGATAAACCGCGCATGAAAGGCTACGAAGACGAACTGGTTTTGAAAACCATCGAAGGCGACCGTTACGGCGGCTCTCCTCCGCCTCAAACCTCTCATTCGGCTTATTAAAGTTAGGGAACCTCTAAAAACTGCTTTGCGTTCATGAAATCTCGGAACCAGGCAGCGGCGCACACTTGGAAAGTTTTACACAACCGTTCGGACTTGATTGATGCGCAAAAACCGGGCATAAGCAGGAGTGAAAATTGGCGAGTATTGGCGATACAGCCAATTTGAGCGACGAACTGATGCAATGTGTTATTGCAGATTTCATAGAAAATGAATTTTTAGAGATTCCCTTTAAAACACCGCCCCGAAAAGCGGTGTTTTTTTGTAGATTTGCAGCATTAAAAATAATCCCCCTTTTTGGAGATCTCCATGCGTCAATATATTATCGCCGGAAACTGGAAAATGAACAAAACCGTGAGTGAAAGCGTAAAGCTCGCTCAAGAAATCGTTCAGCAGGTAAAAGACATTAAAAAAACCGAAGTCGTGATCGCGCCGACGTTCCTTGCCGCGGCAAAAGTCGCCGACGTTATCAAAGGCACCAATGTAAAACTCGCGGTTCAGGACGTTCACTACGAGGATCAAGGGGCGTACACCGGAAAGATCTCCGTGGATATGGTTAAGGAAATCGGCGCGGAATATATCATCATCGGTCACTCCGAACAGCGCCAATATTTCCACGAAACCAACGAAACCGTAAACCTCAAAGTCAAGAAGACCTTGGCCGCCGGTTTAAAACCGATCATTTGCATCGGTGAAACACTCGCCGAACGCGAAGGCGGCAAACTCGAAAGCGTTCTCCAGGCGCAGGTCGAAGGCGCTTATAAAGATGTCAGCGCCGAAGACGCTCTCAAAACCGTGATCGCTTACGAACCGGTTTGGGCCATCGGAACCGGCGTGGTCGCTACCGACGAACAGGCGCAGGACACTCAGAAATTCGTGCGTTCTCTGGTTGAAAAGCTCTACGGCGCTTCCGTTGCCGGCGCGCTCCGCATTCAATACGGCGGATCCATGAAACCGGACAATGCCGCCGGTCTCCTCGCTCAAAACGACATTGACGGCGGTCTTATAGGCGGAGCTGCCTTGAAAGCCGATTCGTTCTTTGCTATCATTGCAGCCGCAGAAGCCCGTTAATTTAAAGGACAATCAAATGCCGACACTTTTTTGGATTGGAATCGTCTTTCACGTTTTTCTTTGCCTGTTCCTCATTCTCCTCGTTTTAATTCAAAACGATAAGTTGGGCGGGCTCGCCGGTCTCGGAGGTATGACCTCCCAATCGGCGTTCTCCACCGCAGGCGCAGCGACTTTCATCCAAAAATTTACGCGGTGGATCGCTTTCGCGTTCTTCTTTGTGGTGCTTGCTCTCGGGTTCATTACCTCAAAACAAGTCTCTACGGGAAGCGTATCGGATCTGAAAAAATCCGCGGAAGAAAGCGGAAGTACCAGCGACACTTACCTCCCGGCAATGCCTACGGGAATGCCCGCGGCAACTCCCATCGAAGGTCCCGCGAACGTCGAAAATTCTTCAAATTTACCCTTGGAAAATCAGGGACAGTAAATTAACTTTGTTCCTGATTTAACCACGCGGTCGTGGTGGAATTGGTAGACACGCTAGCTTGAGGTGCTAGTGGGAGCAATCTCATGACAGTTCAAGTCTGTCCGACCGCACTGAAAAAGCTCTGATGAAAATCAGGGCTTTTTTTATTGACGGGCGTGCCCCGGCGCGTCCGTGCATCGTTTGTATGAAAACCGCCGCGCCGGGTCGGCGTGTCTCCGGGCTACCCTCCGGTCGGTGCTGCGCACTGTGCGCCTAAGGCGCGCACCCTCTGCCTGCCTCACGCAATGTTCGCACGGTTCCAACGCTTCGGGACAAATTGGAGCGGCTTCCAGCCTAAAAATTTGTCCCACCAAGTGGCGGCGCAGATGAAGAAAATCTTCCATGCCTGTTCGAGCTTGACAAATGCGCAAAAAGCATTGAGAACCGCGCTTATGTGAAAATGTAACTCAAGTTCCTCGAGTATGAAATTTAGGGATTCGGGATTTGAGAATAGAAATGTGATTCCGGATTTCGATTCGCAATTGAAACAGGACAATAAGGATGGCAGGGGGCGAATATTTTCGACCCGGTTTTCGGGCGGAAAAACCGGTTTCTTTCACTGCGAGCCGAAGGCGTGGCAGTCCATTTTTTTGTCATGGCGAGAGCATAGTCCGTGGCCATCCGGATCCCAGGATTCGCTGTGGAAAACTCGGTTTTCCAAACATCGCCCTGTCGCTCCGTGCAATGACACGGGGTCTCCCGCATAACCAGAGTCATTCTCCGTATTAATCCGAATTTTTTCATTCACCGCGTTCCTTGAATATTACATATGAATTAACAATAACTGTGCGGATATAATCCGCAAGCCCTTGTGATGATTCCGGATAGGCATATACAAAC
>JAISUZ010000096.1 GCA_031271785.1 Fibrobacter sp.
TATGCGGTTCTTAATCCGGTGCCTTATTTTTTTGAGTTTTTCTTTCGCATTTTCAAGTGCCGAAACCAAACCTCATTTCTATTTCGAAGATTCTTCCAAAACCACATTCGCTTTTATCCGCGTTTCCGCAAGCGATTCACTCACGGCCACCCGGTTTAAGGATCAGGATAAGGAAATCGACAATTCGCTGATTTTCCGGATTTTTGCTTCCGGAGAAATCACGCCTGCCTTTTATTTTCGCGCGACCGGCAATGTGTTTATGGATAACAGCACACGGAGTTACCTGCCGCATAATTACGAACCCTTTCTCGGACTCCCTTACAACGCTTACAGCGATGATGAACATAAACGAACCTGGGACACCTTCACCGCTTATTCGGAATACCGTTTCCTGTTTGGGAAGTTGACGGCGGGAGTCGATTACCTTACGGACGGTGTTGCCAAAAGGAATAAAGTCATTCTGCGCGGCGATCATTTTGTTTACCGTCCGTGGATGGAACAGGATAATTACCTCAAACTTCCGGCTCCGATTCCGTTTGTGGGTTTTGAACTCCAAGCGGGGCCGTTCACTTATACGCAATATTCCGGAAAACTTTACCATAAAAAAAATAAGGATAAATACATTCATCACCACCGCCTCGGCATTGAACTTCCGTTTTCCGTCGAATTCGGCGTGAGTGAAAATATTATTTACGGTTCCACAGTAGAACCTGCGGGTTCCAATCCGAATCAGGACGGCGATAGCGTGGGGCGCAGTTTGGAACTTATTTACACGCTCCCGTTTGTGCCTTATGTTTTTGCGGAACATTTTGCGGGCGACCGCGATAACAAAGCGCTCGCCTTTGATTTGAGTATCCGGACAATTCCCGGTTGGGAATTTTACGGCGAACTGTTTTGGGATGATATGAATAGTCCGCTTTCAATGTTTGATGATTCCTGGTGGGGTAACAAATGGGCGGCGAGTGTTGGCATGGAAAGGAAAAACCTGAATCTCGGCGTATTTCTTCTTTCCTGGATTTTCGAATATACGCGAATCGAACCTTGGGTTTACACGCACCATTTAGGTGCCAGCCACCGCTATACGCATTACGGACAAAGTCTCGGAAGCGATCTCGGGCCCAACGCGCAGGAAATTTATACGAAAGCTGATATTGAATTCAAAAAAGTGATTCTCTCTCTTTCCCTTTCGAGCGTTGCCAAAGATACGGCCTTCGGAGGAAATATTGCCGATATTCACACGCCGGAAAGCGCGACGGATAAAAAATTCCTGAATGACGCCACAACCATTCGCTACCGCGAATTATCCGCCATGCTTTGTTTTACGCCTTGGGAATGGCTGCAAATCCGGGCCGGAGGTTCGCTCTTCTTAGGCGATTACGAAGGCTACCGAACGGAATCGGCTTTAAGCCTCACCTGGTAAGGATCAGGGACACGGGACAGGGGATTTGACAATTCGGGTTTCCGAGTATTCGTATCCCGTTTCCCCGGTTGACATTCCTGCTTCTGCTCGGTTTTACAAGATTTCATGAACGTAAAGCAATTTTTAGAGGTACCCTTTGCTAATTTATAAACATGAGTGAAAATTTATCAATTCAAGAATATGCGAATCTGCTCGCTGAAAATGCGCGGGAAGCCTCTCAATTTGTGAGGGCTCTTTCCGCCGATACCAGAAATCAAGTTTTATTCCGTGTCGCCAAACTTTTGCGTGAACGCCTCCATGAAATTCTGGCGGCGAATGCAGTGGATGTAGAAGCCGCCGAAGGAAACCTTTCCCCCTCCATGGTGGACCGGCTCACCCTGAATCCGGCGCGAATCGAAGCGATGGCGAAAGGCGTGGAAGAAATCGCCGCCTTCACAGACCCGCTCAATCGTGTTTTGGAAAAAAGGACTCTCAAAAACGGTCTTGACATTTCCCGCGTTTCCGTGCCGATCGGCACCATCTTTTTCATTTACGAAAGCCGCCCGAACGTGACGATCGACGGCGCCGCCCTCTGCTTTAAATCCGGAAACGCGGTAATCCTCCGCGGCGGAAAAGAGTCTCTCGCTTCCTCCAAATACTTAACGACGCTTTTCCGTGAAGCGCTCCAAATCGGCGGCGTGCATGAAGACGCCGTACAGCTGGTGCGCACGCCGGACCGCGAATTGATGCGCCTATTGCTTCAGAAAAATGAAGAAATAGACCTCGTGATTCCTCGCGGCGGCGAAGGTTTGATCCGGGCGGTGGTGGAACAGAGCCGGATTCCCGTGATCAAGCATTTCAACGGCATTTGCCATATTTATGTGGATAAAAGTGCAAAGTTCTCCGAAGTCGGAGCAATTCTCGAAAATGCAAAAGTACAACGCCCGAGCGTTTGCAACACCATGGAAACGCTTCTGATTGACCGTGCGATTGACGACAACGTTATCCGTGATTTCCTCTCCCCTCTCGTGAAAAAAGAGGTTCAGTTTTTCGGCGATGCGGAAGTTTGTTCCCGAATTGAAAATGTTCATGAAATCGAAGATATGTCGCATTACCGCATTGAATACCTGGATCTGAAACTCAGCATCCGCTTTGTGGGCGGTGTGGAAGAAGCCTGCGCTCACATTGAAAAATACAGCAGCCGGCATACGGAAGCAATTCTTGCCGAAGACACAACCGTACAAAATTACTTTATACAGCATGTGGATTCTTCGAGCGTGATGATTAATGCGAGCACGCGCTTTGCCGACGGCGGCGAATACGGGCTCGGAGCCGAAGTCGGCATTTCCACCGACAAACTCCATGCCCGCGGCCCCATGGGAATGGAATCGCTTTGCACCTATCAGTGGATTGTCCGCGGAAACGGACAAATAAGGGAATAAATGAACGCGCCTGCTTTTTTACCTTCGCTCCGCTATAACGCCGATGGACTCATTCCCGTAATCGTTCAAGATGCCGACCGTGCCGATGTTTTGATGATGGCCTGGATGAATGAAGAAGCCTTGAAACAAACTCTCGCTTGCGGAGAAATGGTTTTTTGGAGCCGCAGCCGGAACGAACTTTGGCATAAAGGCGAAACGAGCGGCAATGTGATGGAAGTGGTGGAATTCGCAGCCGACTGTGACTTCGATACGCTCCTTTTCAAAGTCCGGATGCGCGGAGCTCAGGCGGCGTGCCATACAGGAGCCCGGAGTTGCTTTTTCAACAAAGGGTAACACTTCCTTATTCCCGCGTACTTCTCGCTGTTTCAGGCGGGCTTGATTCGGTTTGCCTGCTTCACTGGTGCGCTTCTCATGCCGAAAAACTAAAGCTTTCACGAATCGTCGTCTGTCATATTCATCACGGTATTCGCGGTAAAGAAGCCGATGGCGACGCGCACTTTGTAGAAGAACTTGCGCGCCAATACCAGCTTCCGTTTATTCTCAAAAAAATAGACGGCTTGCCGATTCTTGCCGCCGGAAATTTCGAAAGCGAGGCGCGGGATTTGCGTTACCGGTTTTTTCGGGAAATTTTAAAAGAGGAAAATTTGGAGGCGGTTTTTACCGCCCATCACGCCAATGACCAGGCGGAAACACTTTGTATGCGTATGCTCCGCGGCACTTCTCTTCAAGGTCTGCAAGGCATTTTGCCGGACCGTAAAGACAAAGTATTCCGCCCGTTGCTTTTTGTTTCCAAAACCGACCTTTTGAATTACGCCACCCACAAAAACCTCCGGTGGCGCGAAGATTCCACCAACCGGGAAATCACATACAAAAGAAACTTTATCCGCCTGAAGCTTCTTCCGTATTTGGAAAACGGAAATACGGACATTTCCGTTTCACTTTCGAAAACAGCCGCTCTTGCACAGAAAGTAATGCCTCGCCTCCTTAAATTCGGAGATTCTCTCTTTTCTCCCGCACTGTTGCCACCTTCAAAATGGCCGTTTCCGAAGCGTTACGCCCCTTACCGCGATGTGCTTGCGTTTTCTCAGAAAAAGTTGGAATCCGTTTTAATGCCGCTAGGGGTTGGCGGCGCCGAACTTTTGAGGCTCTGGCTTGCAGGAAAAGGCTTTCATTTTCCGCTGGAAACATTTATGCTTCCGTTTCAGCCTTCAAAATGGAACGCTCCCAACCATCGTGTTGAAAAATCTCATGATACCCTCTGGTTTTACGATAAACGAAAATTCCAACTCCGTGATAATTTGTATTTTTTTGCCGAGAATTTGAGTTTTCTCGGTGAATGGCGATATTTCCAAAACGGAGATCGTTTTTCTCCGCCGGGTTCCGGATACTTGCATCGGAAATTAACCAAATGGCTGCAAGAGCATGGCATTCCTCAATGGGTTCGCCGCTCGCTCCCTTTACTGGTTAAAAATTCCACAGTTTACTGGATTCCGGGAGTGGTTCGTTCCGATTCGCTTTTAAAACTTAAAAAAGGTTGTTTTGAAACAAAGGACTCCAATGACTAAGGCAAAACCGGCCTCCCCTTTCCCTAAAAATCTCATCATCATCTTGATGATCTTTGTTGTTTTTTTCTTTTTCGCCAATTTTTATTCGAATGAGAATTCTAAAGAATTGACGCGCACCGAATTTCTCGCGATGATGAACGATTCTACTTCGGTCATCGAAGAACTTTCGCTGCAAAAAGTTCCCGATGGGATTCTCGTGAGCGGCAAACGCGCCATGACTGCCGCCGAAAAATCGGAAGTGAAACGCCCGAATCATCTTTTTTCGCGTTTGATGCGCCCCGATTCCGCGAATGAAAACCAAGTTGCCTTTACAAGCCAAATTCTCGATGTTTCTTCCGAAGAAATTTCCGATTGGGAAGCCCGGAAAAAAATTAATGTGAAAGTGATTCATGAAGCGCCGTCCTGGCTCGATCATATTTTCGCTTTCCTCCCGGCAATTCTGATTATCCTGTTTTTCTGGTTTATCATGTCGAGACAAGCGGGCGGCGGCGGGAAAAACGTATTCTCCTTCGGGAAAAGCAAGGCGCGCCCTCTCACCGACGGCAAAAAAACCACTTTCAAAGATGTGGCCGGCTGCGATGAAGCAAAGCAAGACTTGGAAGAAATCGTTGAATTTTTGAAAGACCCGAAAAAATTTGATGCCCTCGGCGGGCGCATTCCGAAAGGCGCGCTCCTCATCGGTCCTCCGGGCACCGGAAAAACACTCCTCGCACGCGCCGTCGCCGGAGAAGCCGGAGTAGCTTTCTTCAGTATGTCGGGTTCGGATTTTGTGGAAATGTTTGTAGGCGTGGGGGCTTCCCGCGTACGCGATCTTTTTGAAAACGGAAAAAGAAACGCTCCGTGCATTCTTTTTATCGATGAAATTGATGCCGTCGGCCGCCAGCGCGGCGCCGGACTCGGCGGCGGACACGATGAACGCGAACAAACGCTCAACCAGCTCCTCGTAGAAATGGACGGATTCTCCGCGAATGAAGGCGTGATTCTGATTGCCGCTACAAACCGTCCGGATGTGCTCGATAAAGCGCTACTCCGCCCGGGACGTTTTGACAGACAAATTATGGTAGGACTCCCCGATATCCGGGGGCGCGAAGAAATTCTCCAAGTGCACTTGAATAAACGTAAAGTTCCGCTCGCTCCCGATGTGGATGTCAAAGCGATCGCTCAATCCACGCCCGGACTTGCCGGCGCCGACCTTGAAAACCTGATTAACGAAGCGGCACTCCTTGCAGCGCGCTTTGACAACAAAGAAGTTTCCATGCTCGACTTCGAGGAAGCGCGCGATAAACTTTCCATGGGAGCCGAACGCCGAACGCTTCTCATGACCGAAGAGGAAAAACGCCATACGGCTTACCACGAAGCCGGGCACGCGCTGATGAATTTACTTTGTCCTCACTCGGATCCGCTTCATAAAATCACCATTATCCCCCGCGGGAACGCGCTCGGCGTAACCATGTCGCTCCCGGAACACGATCAGGTTTCTTACAGCAAAATTTATGCGGAAGAACAAATCATGATCATGATGTCCGGTCGTCTTGCGGAAATGGTTGTTTTCAACCACCAAAGCACCGGCGCCTCTAACGATATTCAACGAGCAACCGGGCTTGCCCGCCGCATGATTACCGAGTGGGGCTTCGACGACAACATCGGCCCCGTGAATTATTCCCGCTCCGGCGATGAAATTTTCCTTGGGCGTGAAATCAATAAACCCAAAGAAATGTCCGAGAAAATGGCGGAAGCTATCGACGATGCGGTGAATCACTTAATCAAAACACTGAATGAGAAAGCGAGACACTTGCTCGAAGAAAATATCGACACGCTGAAACGCCTCGCCGAAGCGCTCATTGAACACGAAGTTTTGAACCGTGAAGAAATCGACCGCGTGGTGGCCGGAGAAACTCTCGAAAGCACCAAGAAAAGCCGTCAATATCAGGTTCAGCTGGAACGCGCGGCGGAAGCCTTTCAAAAAGACCAGCCGCCTCCCGATCCGAAAGATTCGGAAAACCCGGTAGAGGTCCCTGAAGCCGAAAAGCAACCTCAACCGGAAGCGTAATGTTCAAAGAAATTCTCCGTACTTCAAAAGCGATTCCATGGAATGTGGGCGGTACAGACATTTCCGGAAATCCCGTCCCAGCCATCATGGGAATTGTGAACAACACCCCCGACAGCTTTTTTGACGGCGGAAAACATCACACCATCGACCTCGCTTACGAACACGCGCTCAAGCTTCTCGATGAAGGCGCAGATATCATTGACCTCGGCGGTGAAAGTACCCGCCCCGGTGCCGCGCCCGTTTCGGAAGAAGAAGAATTGAACCGCATTATTCCGCTTGTGAAACTTCTCGTGCCGCTCACCTCCCGAAAAACATTTTGGATCTCGGTGGACACGGTAAAATCAAAAGTGGCAAGCGAAGCCATGCATGCCGGCGCCCACATTATCAATGACATCAGCGCGTTACAAATGGATTCTCAAATGGCGCGTACCGTTGCGGAAACCGGGGCAAGCGTGGTACTAAACCACATGCGCGGCAGTTTCGGAAATATGCAAAATGATTTTCAGACATATGATAATGTTTTTGAGGAAGTCCGAAAAGAACTTCAAAAACCCGCCGAAGCCCTTCTCTCGCTCGGAGTTCCTAAAAATCGAATTTGCCTCGATCCGGGAATCGGATTTGGAAAAACTCTCCGGAACAATCTGGATTTAATCGCCGAAGCGGAATCTTTTTTAGAAGAAGGTTACCCTCTTTTGTACGGAATGTCCCGAAAATCCTATATTGGAAAAATCATGGGACTCGAAAAAAGCGACCGCCTGATTCCGACTATCGTGTCGGGCATTTTCGCCGCCCTCGGCGGCGTTTCGGCGGTGCGCGTTCATGATGTGCGTGAAACCAAAGAATCATTCCGGTTTTTGGAGGCGTTTCGCGTATGACGGACGGACTGAAATTATTTGGTGTTATCCAATTCGGGCTCGCCGATATTTTGGATATTACCATTATTTCCGTTGTCCTCTATTATGTGTTTTTACTTTTCCGGGGCACCCGCGCCGTTCAAATGTTTATCGGCGGCGCACTTCTTTTGCTTACCTGGATTATTGCGCAGTGGTGGGAACTTCACACGCTTGTGTGGATGCTCAGCAATCTCGCGACCCTCGGCGTAGTGGCTGTGGTGATTCTCTTTCAACCCGAAATTCGCGGCGCGCTCGTGCGCATCGGACAAAGCGTCAGCAAAGTAGATGTGAAATCCCTCTTTTTTCACAAAGATAATTTGGATGAAATCACCGAAATCATTAACGCCGCCGTGCAGGACCTCGCCAAGAATCAATTCGGCGCGCTCATTGTTTTGGAAAAACGCGTGGGCTTAAAAAACTATGCCGATACCGGCGAAATCTTAAACGCAAGAATCAGCACGCGGCTTCTCCGCTCGCTTTTCTTTCCGAACTCCGCATTGCATGACGGCGCCGTTATCATCAACACCTCTCGCATTGTTGCCGCCGGGTGCATTCTCCCGCTTCCTTCCATGATTTCCGATCAAGATTCCGGTCTCGGCATGCGCCACCGCGCGGCAAAAGCGCTCGCCTCGGAAAGCGATGCTCTCGTGATTATCGTTTCCGAAGAAACCGGCTTTGTCTCTATCGCTTACCGCACGACACTCCGCCGCAAGCTGAGCGCCAAAGAACTCGAAGCGGAAATCAAACGCCACTGGCGCGATCTCTTTGAAGATAAAAGAGCTCCTTCCGCCTAGGAGAACCCATGACACCCAAGAACACAAACCCGCCTAAGAAAAATAAACGAAAATATATTCCGCTGATCCTTATGCTTCTTTGCCTGGCGGTTCTTTTCATTTTCCAATGTCAACTTCGCTCCATTAAAGAAAATGCAACCGTTCCGGAAGAACCGGCTGTTCTCCCCGATACCTCCGCAATTCAAACCCCGGATACGATCGCCGTACCGGAAGCAGAATCCTCTTCCGGCGAAATACTTCTCTCTTCTTCATCGGCGCTCGCCCCAAAACCGAAAGTAACAACGGCAAGCTCTTCTGCAACTCTCCCCCCGCCGCCGCTCTCTTCGGCGAGCAACGATTTTACGCCGCCCGCAGGAACTCTCGCACCGCCGCCCGGCCGTTATTACGAGCCCATCTCTCTCACGGTCAAATGCGATGAAATCAAATGTAAATCTTTTATTTCCTTTGAAGACACGCTTTCTCCGCAAGAACTTTCCGCCGCCATCGAATACAACAAAACCGGATCTGTTTTTTTCCGCGTGCAGGACAGCGCCGGCAATTTGAGTAAATGGGAATCCGGTCACTACGATATGGCAAGCGATAACGTGTGCGGTAAAAACGCTTACCCGGTTCCCGTAGGTACAAAAACCATTTGCGTGGACGCTTACGAATACCCAAACCTCGAAGGGGAACTCCCAAAAGACATGGTTTCTCAGGCAGAAGCCGTTCGTTTATGCGAACAAGCGGGCAAACGCCTCTGCAGTTTGAACGAGTGGCAAGCCGCTTGCCGCGGAAAAGACAAATTTAATTATTCCTACGGAAACTCCTACCGCGGAGCAAACTGCAACACGCAATCCAATCAAGCGCAGCGCGCCGGCCGGAAAGAACAATGCCGCAGTTGGTTCGGCATGAACGATATGAACGGCAATTTATGGGAATGGACATCCACGCCGAGCAAGGAACGGAATACGCTTTTCTTAGTCGCCGGCGGTGCCTGGAACACCCAAAACGCCAGTTCCTGCACGGAAAACAAATTCAGTTTTTACCCGCAAAACGAATATCCCTTTGTCGGATTCCGCTGCTGCGCCGATGCGCCCTAAACCCAGGTTTTAATTTGTGTTTAAATGAAAATGAAGATGCTCGTTCACAAGACCCGAGTCTTCAAAAAGTACGGTAAAACGCGGAGTTAATTTTTCTTTCGCCCTCTGAAATAACCTCTGTTTTTGCACACGCGTTAAATCTTTTGTACGAAAATCCAGCGCTTTATTTTCATAATGTTTGGAAGCCATGTAATGCCCCGGAAAATCATTTCCGCTCGTAATCAGGGGCTTATACTCATCCCCCGCCACCTCGTGAAAAATAGCCACGACTTCAAGAGCGGCCGTATCCATCGCCGGGTGTAAACGCCCTACATAAACTCCGCTTTTCAAACGGGTGCGTTTCAGCAATAACTGATGAACGCTGTGATGATTCCAATAAACCGGTTTCCAAAACGAAAGCACGGCCACTTCCGTAACAACCGTTTTTTCCGGTTTTAACTTTAATTGAGTTTCTTCACTCTCACGATTCAAAAAGCTAAATACCGCTCCGAGAAAAAGGAACGCGAAAAAAAGCGGAATGAGAAATCGTTTCAACATTATTTTCTAATATTATGTAAAATTCGAGATTCAGGAGTTCTTATGCAAAAAAAATGGTGGTTCATCACTCTTTCTCTTCTATTGATCTTTGCTTGTTCCGAACCGGAAATGAAACAGGAAAAGCAACAAAACTTCACCGGCTTTTGGCAAAATGAATTGAATCAAATTTTTGAAGTGGCTCAAAATTCCGAAGGTTTTGTCGTTCAAAACATCAACGGCGGATTCCAGGCGCGCATAGTAAACGATACTCTCACCGGCGTCAACACTCTCGGCATGCCGTTCCACATGACCGTAAAAGGCGACAGCGCGTTCTACGAATTCGGCTCGGTAGTAACCGGCTACAAACGCATTAACGAAACCGAATACCGTCATATTTTATCCACCATGCAATCAAACACTACCGGTAACTGAACTTCCGGTAAGCAAAAGAAATATAAACCAGAAAAAATATCAAACATACGATAAAAAATCCGAACGCAAACAGCGAAGGCAAAGAATGAAAATAATATTCGCCGCCCCACTGCGCTAAAAAGAAAAGCGGAATCACGCAAAGGAAAGCGCCTTGCGTCGCTGCTTTCGCCGAACCGGCAGATAAAGAAATCATCAGGCTAACCGCAGAAATCAAAAAACACGCCGCCGCCACACCGACCAGCGATTTCCAAAAAATATCAAAAGAAAAACCCGGAAAGAAAATCAAAAAAAGACATTGAATCAAAAATGAAAATAAAAACGGAAACGGGAGCACCGCGAGAATTTTTCCGAGAAATAATTGCGAACGCGGCACCGGAAGGAGCAACAAAAGCTCGAGAGAATGGCGTTCCCGTTCCCCGGCAAAACTATCGGCAATCAGAGGAATCACCATCGGCACCGTTAAAACCCCGGACAAAAGCGCGAGCGAATAAAGCGAACTCCCAAGCAAAACAGAAGAACCTTGAAAAAGTAAAATACCGAGAGAAATCAGTAAAAGTAACGGCGGCAGAAAAAAGGGAACCCAAAACCGCGGTTCTCTGAAAATCAGGCGCATCTCATGCTTCACAATATGAAACATCATTCCAAAGTCTCCCGGTAAAAATCATCCAAAGATTTTTTCTGAATGGAAACCGAAATCACTGAAAATTTTTCGGCAAGAAGAATTTCAATAATCCGCGGATTCACCATTTCCGGATCTTCACACGAATAGGAAAATCCTCCCGAAATCAGTTCCGCATTTTTAAGATAAGGAAAATTTAAAATCGAAAACGGTATCCGTTCCAAACTTTCGCGAAGCCGCACGCGAACAACTTTCTCCTGACTCTCCAAACCGGCAAGCGTTCCCGAATTTTTCAAAACGCCCGCATCCAAAATCGCAAAATGGGTCGCCCAATTTTCAATCTCTTTCAATACATGCGAACAAATGATCGCCGTTCCTCCCGCCTCTTTTTTCCAATCCTCAAGCAACTCCCAAACGAGAAGCCGCGAAAGCGGATCCAAATTCGCTACCGGCTCATCTAAAATCAAAAAAGACGGGCAGTGCAAAAACGTACGCATAATCTGCACCTTCTGTTTATTCCCGAGAGAAAGCTTTCCCATGCGCTGTTTCAACTGCGGAAAATCAAGCCGGGCGGCAAGAAAAGAAATCCGCGCTTTCAAATCTTTCAGCGCATAAAACTTCCCGAAAAACTCAAGATACTCCTCTGCGGAAAGCTGGGCATACACGCCCGGGTTCTCAAGTAACACGCCCGGATTCTGTTTTGAAAACGAAATATTTCCGGAATAATTCTTACCGAGAAGTCCGCAGAGAAGCCGCAGGAGCGTTGTTTTTCCGGCGCCGTTCTGCCCGAGAAGTGCAAACGAACTGCCCTCCGGAACCGAAAACGTAACGGAAGTGAGCGCGGGTAAAACAGAAGACGGGTAGGTGTAACCTACCCGTGCAAAAGAAACCGCATCCCGGACAGTCATGTTCCCCAATTAAGCGTAAAGAGGATGCTTCCGGCAAAGAGCCGTGATTTCTTCGCGAAGAGCAGCAAGCACCGTTTCATCGCCTTTCGAAACCACCGCCCGGTCAATGATCGAAGCGACTTGAACCGAATCGGCTTCATCGAAACCTCTCGTTGTAATCGCTGCCGTACCGAGGCGCACGCCCGAAGGGTCCATCGGCTTGCGCGTATCAAAAGGAATCGTGCTGCGGCTCGTGGAAATTCCGATTTTTTCAAGAACCACTTCCGCTTCCTTACCGCTCACGCCTTTGGAAGTCATGTCCACCACCATCAAATGGTTATCGGTACCGCCGGAAATAATCTTGTAACCGAGGCGCATCAATTCACCGGCCATCGCTTGCGCATTCTTAATCACATTCTTCGCATACACCTGAAAATCCGGACGAAGCGCTTCCAAAAACGCCGTTGCTTTCGCCGCGTTAATATGATCGTGCGGACCGCCCTGCATTCCCGGGAAAAGCCCGCGGTCAATCGCTTTGGCAAACGGAGCCTTGCACATAATCACCGCGCCGCGAGGCCCGCGAAGCGTCTTGTGCGTTGTTGTCGTCACCACATCAAAATACGGCACCGGGCTGTCAATCGCTTTACCCGCAATCAAACCGGCCACATGAGAAATATCGGCCATGGTAATCGCGCCCACTTCGTCTGCAATTTCCTTAAAACGTTTCCAATCCAGGTTACGGCTGTAGGCAGAAAATCCGGCGAGAATCATTTTCGGCTTTTCACGGAGCGCCACTTCGCGTACTTTTTCCATATCGATACGGCCGGATTCTTTTTCCACCTCGTATTGAACAAAGTTGTATAAAATTCCGGAGAAATTCACCGGATGCCCGTGAGAAAGATGACCGCCGTGATCGAGCTTCAAACCGAGCACCTTATCGCCCGGCTGCAAAAGAGCGAGATAAACCGCGGCATTCGCCGGAGAACCCGAGAGCGGCTGCACGTTCACATGTTCGCAACCGAACAATTCCTTACAGCGGTCGATCGCGAGTTGCTCCACTTCATCGATCACTTCATTACCGCCGTAATAACGTTTGCCCACATAACCTTCGCTGTACTTGTTCGTCAGCACGGAACCCATCGCTTCCATCACTGCTTTGGAAGTATAATTTTCCGAAGCAATCAACTCAATACCGAATTCCTGACGTTCGGCTTCTTTTTCAATCAGTTTAAAAATGGTTGGGTCCGTATTCAACAAAGATGACATAAAAACTCCTTACTATGGATATCTCAAAAGATAGAAAAATTTTGAATCTGTATAAACTTTGAATGAAAACCAAATGCTTCTTGTACTTATCATAAAAAATGCTGCTATAACACATTTGTGTTATCAAATCTCATCAATATCGCTAATTATAGTATGTTGAATAATGAAATTTACAGTTATAGTTTTGAATACTATGAATAGCGAAAATATATTAGAAATTTTTGGTCGCAATGTTCAAAAGTATAGAAAAAAGAAAGAAATTTCGCAAGAAAAACTTGCGGAAATTGCAGGCGTTCATCGTACTTATGTGGGTATGATTGAACGAGCCGAAAAAAATATTACACTTCGCAATATGGAAAAAATTGCGAATGCTTTAAGTGTGAAAATCAAAGATTTGTTAGAAAAATAATATGAATAAATCATTTCAGATTCCGCCACAATCACCAACAATGGCAATGTCGGTTGAAAAACTAATCAACAGTTTAAAATCACTGCTCGGCACTCCGTTTCGTTTAACAGGAAAACCACGCACAGACGGCTCAACTTTGCGGAAACTTATCTCTAATGCTCTTTTATCAAACGGATTATCGCCCGAAGCAATAACAGGAAGTTTTGAATTTATCCCTCCAAAGAAAAAAGGCGTTCCGAAACTTATTCGTGAAATGGTTGATACTTATATTGTAACAACTGGTGATTCATACAATTTACAAGTTTGGAATCGTTATCCGAACAGTCATTCTGTGCTGATAAAATATGAAAATGGCGAAACGATCAAAAGTAAAGATATTCGTTTGATTTTCATTAAAATAAACACAGAAAACGAATTGATAGATTCCATTGCGATATTAACACCCGAATATATCGAATCCAAGTTTGGAAAATTCGGAAAACCCACAATCAAACATCAATTACTGATTTTACCAAAACAGCGTGAGGCGATAATCAAAGGCGAAAACTCAATTTTGTTCTCTCGTGATACGAAAAATTTAACTTATCGAATCCGACACACATATGAATCAACTCCTGTAAATATGTTGAAAGAGCCTGATTTCAACGATTTGTTCTCCATTCAGCTGTTGGTAGAAATGGTCGCTAAAAAACTGATTGGCAAAACATTGGAAACTAATGATACCAAAAATAGAGGTCAAGCGTTGGAACGGCTTGTTTTGCAATTACTTGGCTACTCGGAAGACAATTTGCAAGGTTTGGCTGGTGGTTATCCTGACATTCCTAATCAGTTGTTGGAAGTAAAAGTCCAGGATTCACCCACCGTTGATTTAGGAAAATACACACCTGAAATAGAAGAATTTGTTATAGAAAATTCCAAAATAACGACAAGGGACATTCGTTATTTGATAGCTCTTACTAATTCTCAAACAAATATTATCGAGGGTATTGTACTTGTTCCGGGCGAAAAATTAGGTGAAATTTTTACTTATGTGAGTGATACAAGTTTCAAATGTCAGCGGTCAATTCCTATGAGTTTCTTTGATGATTTGAAAGGGAAATGTGTGTTTAATCCGTAAATCCAAAGGCTTTATTTACACAATCATTTAATTCTTTTTCAAGTTCTTTTTTTAAAGAACACTTGTCGTTCAATAATTTAACTATTTCAATAATTCTTTTTGAAAAAACACTGCTTGGGTCAGGTATTGGATATTTTTCGATATACTGACTTAAATAGCGTCGTCGTCCCGAATAAAGTTTATTATTAAAACATAAATCGTGATATTGTGCCATTAAAGACGAGTTTGCAACCCCTTGAATTAAAAGCAATAATTCTTTTTCATTATCTATTTGAGCAACAATCCAATAACAGTTCCCATTGACAATCGCACCGCTTTCATCGTAAGAGAATAAGGCTCCTACGCTTATGTCGGGAAAAATCAATTTGGGAAATTTCCACAATTCTGGATTTTGAGGTACCCACATTTCATACCATCTTCGCCCTGCCTGAATAACATAATCTCTTGCTTCAAGTTGCTTCCTGTGCTTATTTAGGTATTGCTCGGCTTTGGGAAATTGCGATAAATCATAAACTGCCCGTTTGCCATTTGCGGAATAATGAGGGTAAAGGACTTTGGAATATTCACCGGTTGAGCAAGTCCATCGTTCGATATTTTCTCTTGAAATCAGCGGTCTGAACAACTTTTTTTCTGACGATATAAATTCTTTGCCCCAATTTTCATTCAAAAACACATTGTCGGCGCAAGATTTAATTCCAATTCTAACTTTAAACTTATCTCCAATATAAAAAGCCGTATTTTTTTGAATTTGCTCTATCCACTTATTTTCATCGTCATTGGTCATTTGCCAAATATCTGTTTTTATATGTGAATGTTTTAATAATCCAACACTATAATTGAAAACACGACCATCATCAACAGTGTATAAAGCAGAATTTTCTTGTTTTAAAATATCATAAACGGAATGAATCTTTGAAATGTTACCGTTTTTAGACAACTGAAATTCTTCATATATTTTTGTAAAATGGCAAGGGGTTGAGAGTTGCCGCTTGCTCGTTTTTTTTCGGCCAATCAGAATAGCAGGCAATACCGCAGCATCAAATAATTTGCTGTCGCCCAAATCAATTACTTCCAATATATCGTAATTTTCGATTAAAAATTTCCGTATTTCTGCACCGCTTTTTGTTGTCAAATAACGGTTTGAAGTGATAACACCAATTATTCCGCCTTTCTTTAATGCGTTAGTCATTCCAATCAAAAAGGGATAATATAAATCTATTTTACCTTTGAGATTGTATGTTTTGGCAATCTGTTGAGATTTTTCAGCGCCTAAAATTTGAGTACGGACATAAGGTGGATTTGCAATTACAACATCTGTGAATTCGTGATTTGAGCAAGTAAAAAATAAATCATTCGCTCTCGGCATCGCGACTTCAAGAAAATCACAATGATTTATTTCATATTGATTTTCAGACAAATATAATGATAAATTATTTTTCGCTTCAATTAAATATTCAATATTTGTTTCGTAGCCTCGCAATTCAAAATCAAAAGTATTGTTTATCTTTTTTGCAATAGAAGTCAGTAATGCACCATCGCCACAAGCAGGGTCTAAAATGGTGCATTTTTCGGGAAATCCGTCAAAATATCGCAAAATTTTATCCGACAAGAAATCGGCTAATGCAGTTGGCGTAAATGTTGCACCTGAATTTTTTATGGTTACTGTTTCGGTATTCATAACAATTCTTATTTATGCACTACTTTACTAATTACATCATTAGGCATTGTCGGCGTGGAATCTTCTTTCAATAACCCTGTATCTGCTCTGCTAAATAAAGATTGCATAATCAATTGACGATCACTATCTTCCACTTTTGAATCTTTCAAAAGGGATAAATAAAAGTAAGTTAAGGCATGTCGTTCTTCACAATCTCGTGCCAAATGAAAGGCGCTAAACATTATTTTTGATAATGCACGAATGCAATATGCCAAAAAAGATAAAAGTGTAGCATAAATTAAAATCCACTTTATTGCAACGCTTTTATCATCGCTAAAAATACTTGTTTTGAAAATTTCAGGGGGATTCCACAAAATAGAAATCAAAAGCACACAAATAACTACAACCAAAGCCACAAGAATAGCAAGCGAGCACCAACCCTGTTTTTTTAACTTTTTTGCTCTATCGTCCCAATATTTTGCAGGTTCTTCAAGTTTTAATTTTTCTTTATATGTTTCTTCGAGGTCTGCAATTTTTTGTATTTTTGGGTCAAACCAATTTTGCCATTGTTCTCTTTTCGTATTTTCAAACCAATCTGTAAATAAAGTCTCTTTTTCTACTTTTAAATCATCAATCTTTTTTGCATAATCAGTATAATTTGTATTTGCATTGCTCAAATGCGTGGTAAGTTGTTGTTCCGATTCTGAAAGATATTTTTGAAAATCAGCTCTTAATTTTGAAATAGAACTTTTTTCTGCGTTTCTTCTTTCCGCAATATCGGTGTGATCTTTTAGTGTAAATTCGTAAACAAGAATAGCACCATATAAAAAATCGGGGTTATTTATATTGTAACTATTTGTTTTGAGCATAAAGTGATATGCACCTTGAAAGTAACTAGGAGTATCTTGATGAATTTTCATTAAAAAATCAATTTGAGGAATATTATATGGCAATGGTCTTTGGTTAGGATTGATATTAAAATGAATTGCAACTCGACTTTGCCAACAAGATTTTAAAACATTTACATTATGTTGAGAATAAGCATTGACAAATGGAATGATCGAATTTTTTATATTGGTAAAATAAATCTTACTTTGATTTAATTCATTTGGTAAATTATTATATTCACTCCAACCATCTATTTGTTGATTAATAAACTCGTAAATAGCAGTCAATCCTGTGAACGATAATTGTTGAGTCAAAGGAAAAGAAAAAGAAACGGAAATGGTTTTAAACCATTCCTGCTCGGGAGCTTCTGAGATTTTCTTTTTCAGTTCTGCATTTGTCATAATATAATTAGCAAAGTTACTACAATATAAATTTACATTCTTTTTGAGCATTTGTATTGCAAACTTCATACACCAATAGTTATTACAGAAAATCGCCGTAACAAAATCACTCCTATGGATATAATGTTAAATTTTCGATAAATCATTGACGAAAATTCCTTTCTTTTTTATTCTTGTAGTCCCTCGGAGGAATAGGCTAATTGGTAAGTCAGCGGTCTTGAAAACCGCCGCCGTAAGGCTTGGGGGTTCGAGTCCCTCTTCCTCCGCTCTCACGCAACCTTGTTAATGAGGTTGCGTTTCTGTTTTCTCAAAAAGCACAAAACTTTTTCCGGAATGCCAGCGCCGGAATAACACAATCGGAGCGAGAAAGGTAAGCCCCACGAGAACACACCATCCCGCTTTCGCGCCGAGATCAAAGACATACAAGCTAAGCCAAAGGGAAAACACCGAAAACCAGGAGATGGTCGCCATGGCAATCATCACCCAAAATGTATCTCCCACACCGCGGAGCGCCCCGGCAAAAACAACCATCACCGTATTGATCATCACATAAACCGCCGCAAGGCGAATCATAAAAACGGCAAGCGGTCGCGCTTCTCCAAAAAACAAATCCGGCGTGTCCGGTTTGAAAACATCGGCAAGCACTCCGGGAAACCCAACAAACGCCACCAAAGCGCAAACGGAAAAAATCCAGCCGAGCTTAATCGCCGAACGCGTAGTCCGGTTCGCCGAATACCGGTCTTTCGCCCCGGCATACCGCCCCACAAGACTCATTACCGCAATCTCAAGCCCAATCAGCGGCACATAAGCCACCATGTCCCAACTGAACATAATCGTAGCCGCGGTCGCCACCGAAAGTCCCTGACCGTGAAACAAAAGAATCATGCACTGAAACGCAAACATATTCAAAACCATCTCCATACCGGAAGAAGAACCTTTGCGTACAAGTGTCTTAATCACATCCAGGCGAAGATGCCAATTTTTCAGCGACTTCGTTTGGAACCGCTCATGAATATCACGGCACAGATAACGGAAAACAAGAATCAAAAGCGCCGCAAACCCGCCTGCGAGCGTCCCAATCGCCGCCCCTTCAATCCCGAGAGCCGGAAAACCGAAATTACCGAAAATCAAAAGATAATTGAGAATCACATTCACAAACATCCCGGCAAAAGAAGCTACCATCACAATCCGCGTTTCCCCGATACCGGAAAAGAAACAACCGAGACTGTGGCGGAATAATGTAATGATACTCCCGTAAATCAAAATATCGAAATACGCGATTTGAGGCGCGAGCTGCCGGCTGTCAATCCCCGAAATATCAAACAACAAATAAGCCGCCGGCCGGAGAAATAAAATCAGCGGATAACTGAAAACACCTAAAATCAAAGTCTGAGTCAAAACCGAGGCGCACCGGTCGCGTTTCCCGGCGCCCAAATTCTGCGCCACGAGAGCCGTCGAATAACTCATAAGCCCCGTGAAAAAAGTCATGAGTACCATTTGAGAATTACCGCCGGCGAGAGCGGCGTTCATATACTCGGAACCGAGCCGCGACAAAAAGAAGCGATCGACAAAAGTCATGATGGTATCAAACGACATGGAAAGCACCATCGGCAGCGCCACCATCGCAAGTTCCCGCATGCTGCCGCGCTGTTTCGGCGGCAAAAGTTCACTGTGTGCAGCTTCATTTGTACTCATGGGCGTGAAATATAGTTAGAATCAAAATTATTCCAACCATTCCGTGCTCAAATCAGCCACATAATCGTTCCGCGCTGAAAACGGCTTCTCATAAATAAGCGCACAAGTCTTAATGTGTTCCGCCCCCGCGCCGGCAAGCGCGTAAGCGCAAGAAGCCGTCGTCGCCCCCGTAGTATAAACATCATCCACAATAATCCGGAGCTGCGCCGGAGAAAACGTCCCGCGGGGTTTACACCGGAAAACACCCGCCACATTCATCTCGCGTTCTCTCACCGAAAGGGCGGTTTGCGAACCGTGAAAAGAATTACGGACAAGTTCTTTTCTCACGCTCCCATTACAAACCATCGCCATCGCACTTGCGATCTTATCCGTCTGATTATAGCCGCGCTCCCGAAACCGCGCCGCATGAATCGGCACCGGCAAAAAAAGAGGCCGTTCCCCCCACTCGCGGATACAGTCAAACGCCTCCCCTTTATTCCCGAGCGACGAATGCCGAATCAAATAATAAGCAAGCCCCGGAATCGCACGGTATTTCAGCGCATGAATCAACCGCCGCGTCAAAGGCGTCATCGGAAAAAGACAAATCACATCCTCATTCACCGGCACCGGTTCTTTCCCAAGAACCATAAGCTCCCGCCGGCAATCCTCACACAGCCATGGGTCCAAGAACTTCGACGTCCTCATGCAGCAAAGACAAGCCGTCCCGAACACAAAACCGGAAACAAGATCGGACAAAAACATAGAACCTCCGTAAAAAAGCAGCGATTAACTACTCTTTAAACGAACGAAACCCGGTTTTGTTCACAAAAAAATGAAAAAAGTTTAACAACGGGCGTGCCCCGGCGCTTTGTCAAGACCCGGTCCAAAAGGCTCGTCATGCTGATCCTGACCAAGTGGCGGCGCAGACTTGGAAAGTTTTACACGAAATTGCAACTTAATTGATGCGCAAAATAAGTTCAGGATCAGGGTCAGGATGTTTTTTGCATCGGTATCCACTATAAAGCGCCGGGTCGGCGTATCTCCGGGCTACCCGCCGGTCGGTGCTGCGCACTACGCATCAATGCGCACCCTCCGCCTGCCTCACGTGTCTTCGCGCGATTCCAATACTTTTTTCAAAACCTTTAGGCTGGAAGCCGCTCCGGTTTTGAAAAAAGTATTGGAACCGCGCTTATGTGAAAATGTAACTCAAGTTCCTCGAGTATGAAATTTAGGGATTTGGGACAAAGTGGCGATGAACTTGTCATGGCGAGAGCATAGCCCGTGGCCAGCCAGCCCTTGTATTATTCCTCATCGGATCGCCAAACACGTTCCATGTTCTCGATGACAAAAAGAGATAAACATTACATACAAACACAGTCTGTATTGATGCATAAATAGAATTCCGAAGTATCCCGCATAGAGCCCATCCTCGCAATTATCCTGACTTTTCTACTTTCCCGACTCTTCTTTCTGTTCGTACACCCAATTAATACAGTCTCTCAACTCAAAATCCACTTCACGATACATACCATTTATTATCGAATCCACAGGAATACGCTCCTTGGAAATATTATTGGGGTCTTCATCGT
>JAISUZ010000054.1 GCA_031271785.1 Fibrobacter sp.
AAGCATAGACGCGCGGCCAAGCGGGGTTGGAGCGAGGGGGAGGCTTCCCCCATCCTTATTCCTGTTTTTTACCCCCAAAGAACTCCAATATCCTTTTTCTTGAGAAATCCACACTCAAACAGCCCGCTTTTATTTAATTTAATCACATGAACATTGCCCTCGAACTTTCTTCCATCACCATCAAAAACCTGCGCTCCATCCGACATGAAACTTTTCCGCTAAATCAATTTACACCGCTCATCGGTTACAATAACGCCGGTAAAACCAATATTCTCAAAGCGATTCATTGGCTTTTGTCTCGGTTTTCACTGGATATTTCCTATTTCAACGATCCGAACGAGCCTATTGAAGTCGAAGGGTTTTTCCGCGGGATCACGCCGGAAGTTTTGCAGCGTATTGATGAAGACGATGCCGAGGCGCTTTATCCTTTTTTATCCAAAGATTCTTCCATGCAAGTGAAGAGAGTGCAGCGCATGCCGGGAGAAGTTCCCGCGCGCATTGAATTTTTGATTCTTCAAAAAGATACTCATAAAGAAACAAAATCGCATCACGAGAGAAAAGGGCGCTGGATTAAGCTCCCGCCGGCCGCCGAAGCGGCGTTTTCCAAAATTTTTCCGCAGCCAATTCGCTTGTGGGATTTCGACGGAGAAAATTTTGTTTCCAAATTGCTTGTGGAAATTTTTAAACCGCTGGAGCGCCGGTTTGAGAGTGAACTCAATTCCGTTCTTAAGATTTTTTCGGAACAGCTTGCCGCCGGGAGCGAAACGCGGGCCGAGGAATTGAATACTTTCGATAAAAAAATCAACGAAAAACTGGAGCCGCTTTTCCCGAACATGAATATCCATTTGGATATTCCGATGCCGACGCTGATTACCTTTTTAAAAGAAGCCAATTTGCTCGTGAGAGATGAAGAAGACGGTTTCGAGCGCGATATTCACAACATGGGCGCCGGCGCTAAACGCGCGATTCAAATGGCTCTCGTCCGTTACCTCGCCGAAGTGAAAAAACATCATCACAATCATTACAACAGCCGGCGGCTTTTTCTCATCGACAGTCCGGAGCTCTTTTTGCACCCGCAGGCGGTAGAGCTGGTGCGCGTGGCGTTGAAAAAGCTTTCCGAACAAGGTTACCAAATTATTTTTGCCACGCATTCCGCACAAATGGTCACAAGCGAAGACGTTAAAACCGCACTCCTGATCCGGAAGAACAAGGAACGCGGTACGTTTATGCGCAAACGCATGGAAGATGCCGTGCATCAGGTTCTCGAAGACGCGCCGAGCCAGGTTCAAATGCTATTCTCGCTCAGTAACAGCAACGAACTTCTCTTTGCCGATTATGTGCTTCTTACGGAAGGTAAAACGGAATGGCGCATTCTCCCGACTCTTTTTGAACGGCTCACCGGACTTTCTTTCGCGCTCATTAAATGCGCGCTCGTGCGCCAGGGCGGCGTGAGCAACACGAGAAAAAGCATGAAGGTGCTGCGGGCGATGGATATGCCGGTGCGGGCGATTGTGGATTTGGATTACGCTTTTAACAATGCGGCAAACGACGGCTTTTTAGACCGCAAAGATCCGGACATCGAATTCTGCAAAGATATTTTCAAAACTCTCGCCTTTCAGGAAAAAATCCGTTTGGTGAACGGTGTTCCCGTTTCCCGCCATTCCCGTATGAGCGCTTCGGAGGCTTATGCTTTCATGGCGCGCCAGCCGGAAGTCGCGCACGCCCTGCAAAACATTCACGCTAAACTTCGCGACCGCGGCATTTGGGTGTGGACGCGGGGCGCCATCGAAGAACATCTCGGACTTCAAGGGAAAAACGAAAAAGTATGGAGCGATTTTATTCAGCGCATTCATGCCGGGAATCTGGAAAAAATACTGCCGGATTACCAAGGGATCCGGGAACTTTGCAAATGGATCATTGAAGGCAGCGAACGCCGGTAAATTAATTACTTGGTAAGCAATACCATCGTTTCCAAGTGCATGGTGCGCGGAAAAAGATCCAGCGGCACGGCTTTTTGCACACGGTAACCGGCGCGTTCCCACTGTTTTAACTCCGATGGAATCACATCGGTACCGCAGAAAATATGCAGCACTCTTTTCGGCGCGCGGGCGGCGAGAGCGGGAATCACGCCTTCGAGGCTCCCTTGCCGGGGCGGGTCCAAAAGCTGCACTTCGGCCGGGAAACGTTTTCCGGAAAGCGTCGTTTTCACAAACGATTCCTGAATCCGGCCGGCGATAAATTCATAATTCAGTTTATAATGCCGCGCGCTCGCTTTCGCGCATTCAATAGAGGCGCCTTCCCATTCCACGCCGCAAACGCTTTTCGCGAGTTTTCCAAGCCCGAAAGAAAAAAGCCCGTAACCGCAATAAAGATCGAGAAGCGTTTCCGACTTTTCCAATTGAAGCAGGCGTGAAGCTGTTTCAAGCAAATGAGGAATTTGCGATTCGTTAATTTGACTGAAACCCGTGACCGGATACTTTAACTGTATTTCGCCGGTTTTCAGAGAAAGCAACTTGGCCCCGTAAAGCGATTTGAACGCGAGAGCATCTGCCGGGCGGCTCGCTTCCAGATAATAATCGGAATGCGTGGGGTCGAAATAAACGTGCGCCGCCGTCACCCGGAGCGGAGATTTTTGGATATGTTCCGCGATTTGTTTTAGTTTGCGCACCACCGAAGCATTCATTTGATGCACATTAAAAATCACGGTTTGATACTGATAGCTGCCGCGGATAATAATCCAGTTCAAGGCTTGCGAAAGCGCGCGGAACGAATCCTGGTTCAGTTTTTCGTAAAGGAATTCATAAATCCGGAAATGCGCATCGGGTTCCAAAACCGAAAAAGCAACGCCCTTTTCTCCGGTATTTTCCGAAAACCCGAAATGTAATTTTCCCGAAGAGAAAAACACACGCCGGCGCGAAGTAGTGCGGTAACCTTCCGAAAGCGGACTTCGAATAATGAGTTCGGGCTTTCCTTGAATCCCGTTTTTCTGCCAAAAAAGTTCGAGAGCTTTTTGCTTGATTTCCAGTTCCCGTTCATAACCGGTCCCGGCAAATTCTTCACCGGGATTCCCGAGAACCGGAGGCGTAAAAAAAGAACGAAGCGCGTCGGCGAATTTCATTTAATTTTGCGCCGGTTTAATAATCCGGTTAAGCAGGAAAAACGCTCCGGATTCATCGGCATATTCTTTCCCGGTGTAATCGGCCAGGTGAAAAGAGAAATCATCATGGCGCTTGAAATAAAGCCGGCGGGAACTCTCCGCAAAACGAACCGTCAGGAAACCCGCCGAATCCGTGTAAACGCCTTTGTTCAGCGTGGTTTGCCCGGACTCGTAATCGGTCTCCGAAATTACCGCCGTTCCGAGGGAATCCAGCTCCAGTTTCAACTGAACGGCAGCGGCTTCACCGCATTCATCGCAAGGAATGCGCCCGAGATAAAGCCCCTGCAGAGAGGCCGGCGCCTGAATTTTCGGCAAAGCGGGCAGCGGTTGTTCCTTAACCTGTTCCTCTTCCGAGCAGGCAAAAAACAGAAACGCCCATAAAACAAGAATGATTTTTTTCATATAAACGAATGTAGTTTATTTTAAACCGGTTTAGCGCCGTTCATTGAATTGGGCACGAAAATCACCGGAACCAAAAAGATATAGAGAAGGGGGAAGTATCCCCCTCGCTTCAGCCGGAGTTTTATCCC
>JAISUZ010000084.1 GCA_031271785.1 Fibrobacter sp.
TGAACGAATTTTTATATAAATTTTCAAAATTTATGGATTTGCCTATTGACAAAGTTCCATTCTTTATGTAAATTTTCCGCATGCAAAACACAATTTCTATTCAATCTTTTGGTTGGTGGTGGATGACCCCGTAATTCGGAGTCGTTTTTGTGTTTTCCTGTTTTTGGAAAAGAAAGGCTCCGGATCCCGGAGCTTTTTTTGTTTCCCGGATCCGCGGTTTTTCAAAGGTTTCATTTTAACCGGGCTTAAACCATGAGTATAGAAAAAAGAACCGATAGTTTACACCTCATTCTCTCCGGAGATCAATTTACGCCGTACTCGCTTGCCAAAAAGCTGAATGCCGTGGCTGTGCTTGAATCGGCGAGCTTTTCCCAAGGGAAGGCGCGTTACTCTATTTTGATGCTTTCGGAGGCATTCCGGGTTCGCCAGGAGGCAGACGGCGTTTACCTTATGATAAACGAAGAAAAACGGCGTTATCCGGGAAATCCGCGCGATATTCTCGATGCGCTCCATGATATTGCGGCGGAAAACGAGGCGCCGGAAAACAATATTCCTTTACCTGCTTCGGGTATCGGTTACCTGAGTTTTGAGTTCGCCGCCCGCTGCGATACGATTGCATTCCCGGCAAACCAAACGGACAATCTCGGTATTCCGGAAGCCGAGTTTATGGTAGGGCACATTTATATTATCTTCGACCACTTTAACGAAAAACTTCATTTATTTGCATTAAATTACCGGGAACATGAAATTGATTTGGAGGCGGCGGTACGGCAGGTAAAATCAAGGCTTGAAGACGATGATTTTTCTTACCTCGCTCCTCCGAAATCCATCCCGGCTTATTCCGTTCTCACCGATGAAACGCTTTCCAAAGCACAGTATCTTGAAAAAATCGACATTCTAAAGCATCATCTCACGGAAGGCGATATTATTCAAGCGGTTCCTTCGCGGCGGTTACAGTTAAAATCCGGCGCGGATGCTCTCGACATCTACCGGCGGCTTCGCTCCATTACGCCGTCACCTTATTTAATTTATCTGGATTTTAAAGAGTTTCAGCTGCTCGGCGCTTCTCCCGAGAGTTTGATTAAGGTGAAAAACAGAGTGGCTTTGGTGCCGCCTATTGCCGGCACGATGCGCCGCGGCAAAAATGAAATCGAAGACGCGCGCTTAAAATCGGAACTGCTCGCGAACCCCAAAGAGAGAGCGGAACACTTGATGCTTTTGGATCTTGCGCGCAACGACCTCGGCAGAGTTTGCGAAGCAGGAACGGTTAAAGTCACAAAGAATACGGAATGCGAAATGTTCAGTCACGTGATGCATTTGGTTTCCGAAGTGCAGGGTAAACTGGAACCCGGTAAACGCTCTGTCGACGCGCTCCGTTCGGTTTTCCCGGCAGGCACGGTGAGCGGCGCTCCGAAAATCAGCGCTATTGAAATTTTATCCCGGATCGAACCGGAAAAACGAAACTTTTATGCCGGCGCGGTCGGTTACTTGCAATCGAACGGTGATCTCGATTTTTGCATTACCATCCGTTCGGCCTTGAAACAAGGCGATACTTGGACACTCCAGTCCGGAGGAGGCATTGTTTATGCTTCCGAACCGGAACGCGAATGGGAAGAAACCAATGAGAAACTGATGGCCATGAGAGCTGTTTTCGAAGGGAGTATCCAATGATTGTTTTAATTGATAACTACGATTCGTTTACTTACAATACTTATCAAATGCTTGCGACTCTTTCTACGGAACCGATTACGGTTCTGAGAAGCAAAGAGTGCTCGCTCGAAGAAATCGAACGTTTGCATCCGAGCCGGCTTATTCTTTCTCCGGGTCCCGGGCAGCCGGAAAATGCGGGTATTACGGTGGACGCCATCCGGCATTTCGCAGGAAAAGTGCCGATTCTCGGGATTTGTCTCGGGCATCAAGCTATCGGTTATGCTTTCGGCGGAAACATTATCCGCGCAAAATATCCGCGGCACGGCGTTGTTGAAACTATTGCAGTCGACGGAAAAGGTATTTTCAGAAACATCGGAAAATCTGCCGATTTTGCCGGGTATCACAGCCTTGTGATCGAACGCGAGAGCCTCCCTGCCGATTTTGAGATTTCGGCGACGGCGGAAAACGGAGAGATTATGGGAATCCGCCATAAAACGCTCCCGATCGAAGGTATTCAATTTCATCCGGAATCCATCGCCTCTCCGCAAGGGAAATCCGTTTTTCAGGCTTTTCTGAATTACCGGCGCGAAGCAATTTCCAACACACAAATTCTCACGCGCCTTATGAACGGCGAAGACATGACCCGGGAAACCGCCGAACTTTTTATGGAAGATTTAACCAACGGCAATCTCGATGAAAGGCAAATGGCTGCGATCCTTACCGCGCTTGCGATCAAAGGTCCCGCCGCCGAAGAAATTGCCGGCTGCGCGAGCGTTCTCTCCCGGAAAAAGAAACCGCTCCATTTGGAGAACACCGCGGTCGCCGATATTGTTGGTACCGGCGGCGACGGCAAAGGAAGTTACAACGTAAGTTCCATGGCGGCTATCATCGCCGCCGCTTGCGGACTCCCTGTCGCCAAACACGGAAACCGCGCGGTTTCAAGCAAATCCGGTTCTGCGGATTTCTACGAAGCGCTCGGAATCAAACTGGATGCCTCCCCCGAAAAAGCCGCCGAACAAATTAAGAAACACCAGTTCACGTTCTTATACGCTCCGGTTTATCACAGCGCCATGCGTTACGCCGCACCCGTGCGGAAAGCGCTCGGAATCAAAACGCTGATGAATTTGATCGGCCCGCTTTCGAACCCGGCAAACGCCGATTTTCAAATGCTTGGCGTTTATTCCAAAGAGTTGCTGGTTCCCGTAGCGCAAGCTTCTAAAATGCTCGGCAGTAAAAGAGTCCTCGTGGTTTGCAGTCACGACGGTTACGATGAAATTTCTCCGGCGGCGCCTACCGATTTTGTGGAAATCGACGAGGATAACCAACTCAAATCCTACACGTTACGCCCCGAAGATTTCGGTATTTCCCCTTGTTCCGACGGAGACCTCGCCGGAGGAAGCGCGGAAGAAAACGTGAAACTCACTTACGAGATGCTCGACGGAAAAGGAAACCCCGGCATTCGCTACTCCTCGGCCATGAACGCGGGAGCCGCTCTCTACATCGGGAAAAAAGCTTCTTCCGTTCAGGAAGGTTTTCAAATGGCCATGAAGGCTCTTGAAAACGGAAGCGTCAAACAAAAAATCGAACAAATTAAAGAGGACAGCGATGACTGATATTTTGTCGCAAATCATCGAAAAGCGAAAAGCGGATCTTCTGAGTTTAGGCGTGACATTCGGAATTCAAATTCCGGAAAAACGCATGCGCCCGGCAGTTCCGTTTTTAAGCGAATGCGGAACGATTTTAGAAGTAAAGCGCGCCTCGCCCTCGAAAGGAAATATCGCCCCGGATTTAAACCCGGTGGTACTTGCTAAAACTTACGCAAGCGCCGGCACGCAAGCGATTTCCGTTTTGACGGAACCTCATTTTTTCAAAGGTTCGCTCACGGATTTGATAAACGCTTCCAGCGCAGTTCACACCTGCTCATTTCTCCGCAAAGATTTTATTCTCGAAGAAGAAGAAATCGAGGTTTCCTATAAATGCGGCGCCGATGCGGTTTTACTGATCGCGCGGATTTTGGAAACACCGCATCTTTTGAAACTCTCGGCGCGCTGCCGCGAGTTCGGCATGACTCCGTTTATTGAAATCCGTTCGCCGGAGGATTTGGAGAAACTCAAAATAGCGGCAGCCGAAGGCATGGTTACAGGCGGCGTAAACGCACGCGACCTAGCCACATTCCGCATTGACCCTCTGATTCCGGCGGCGCGGCGCGACTTAATGCCGTGCAAAGCGGTGTTTGAATCGGGCGCTCTCACGCCCGAGGCGGCGGCAAAAGCGAGAATGCTCGGGTTTGAAGGGATTTTAATCGGAGAAGCCGCCGCGAAAAATCCGGAAAGCGCTAAAAATCTGGTTCGGGGATTTGTGGATGCGCGCCCGAATCAAAACGGAAGTTTCTGGAAAGAAATTGCAAAGCGGCGCGAAGTTCTCAAAAAAGAAAAGAACGCACGGCCGCTTGTGAAAATCTGCGGCATCACAAACGAAGAAGACGCCATGCTTGCCAAAGATTCCGGCGCCGATCTCCTCGGGTTTGTCTTCGCCGAAAGCCCGCGGAAAGCCTCGGCCGAAACGGTGAAATCCATCCGGAAAAAATTACCGGCAAATTCACAAAATCCTCTTCTTGTGGGCGTAATCACAAACCCCGATTCACCCGAAGGAAAGGAAGCGATTACTTTAGCGAAAGTTGGCATTTTAGACGCGGTTCAATTCCACGGCATTCCTTTACCGGCATTCGATACCGAAAACGGTTTTGCGTTTTACGCTGCGCTCCGCGTAGGGAATAACGCCGATATCGAACAACTTCAAGAATTACTCCGGAAAGGGGAACCGCGCGTGATGATTGATTCCAAAACGGTCGTGTGCGCCGGCGGCTCCGGGATTCCCGTTTCGGAAACCCTCGTGGAGCAGGCAAAAGATTTGGCGCCGCTCTGGCTTGCCGGAGGTATCTCGCCCGAAAACGTAGAGGAAATCTTCCGGAAATGGAATCCGGAACTCATCGATCTCTCAAGCCAAATTGAGGCCGCCCCCGGAAAAAAAGATTCCGAAAAAATGAAACTATTTTTTGAAAAAATAAACAGGAGTTTCTCATGAGTGAGAATGGATACTTCGGCGTCTTCGGCGGAAAATATGTCCCCGAAGTGCTTCGCCGCCCTATTGACGAGCTGGAAAAAGGATTCTATGAAGCCATTCAAGATCCTTCGTTTCTGGAAGAACTGAAAACGCTTCAGGATAACTTTATCGGCAGGCCTACCCCGCTTTTGTTTGCAAAGAACGCGACCGCCGATTTAGGCGGCGCAAAGATTTACATTAAAATGGAAGGGCTCGCGAACACCGGCGCCCACAAAATCAATAACGCCATCGGGCAAGCGCTCCTGGTGAAACGCATGGGAAAAACACGCGTTATCGCCGAAACCGGCGCCGGACAACACGGGGTTGCCACCGCCGCCGCCTGCGCTCACCTCGGAATTCCCTGTGAAATTTACATGGGCGAAGTGGATGTGCGCCGCCAGCAACCGAACGTCGCCACCATGGAAATGTACGGCGCGAAAGTGATTCCCGTGCGCTCCGGAAGCAAAACGCTCAAAGACGCGATTAACGAAGCCATGCGCGACTGGGCAAGCCACCCGGACACTACGCACTATCTCATCGGTTCGGCGCTCGGCCCGGCTCCATTTCCCGATATGGTGCGCATATTCCAATCGGTGATCGGACGCGAAGTAAAAGAACAGGCCGCCGCGAAAAATCTGGATATCGCCGCCCTCGTCGCTTGTGTCGGCGGCGGCTCGAACGCCATCGGATTCTTTGAGCCGTACCTGGAAGCAACCGCGCCGAGACTTATCGGCGCCGAAGCGGGCGGTATCGGAACCGGTTACGGCGAAAACGCCGCACGCATGACCGGAAACGCCGCCCGGGAAGGAATCGTTCACGGTTACAAAAGCCGATTTCTCCTCACCGAAGACGGACAAATGGCGGAAACACGCTCCATCTCCGCCGGGCTCGATTACCCGGGCATCAACCCGCAATTCGCCGACCTCGGGGTTTCCGGCAGAGTGGAATTCATGGCGATTCCCGACAAAGAAGTCCTGGAAGCGCTCCAATACTTTGCACGCAAAGAAGGCGTATTCTTCGCTCTCGAAAGCGCGCACGCCGCCGCCGCCGCGCTCCGCATTGTCAAAGAAATCCCTAAGGACAAAGCGATTATTATCAATATGTCCGGGCGCGGCGACAAAGATATCTTCATCACTTCGCCCGTATTCCGCAACAGGCAATGGAAAGAATTCCTGAAGTCCGAGCTCACGCGCCTCGAATCCGGCGCCGACATTTATCATGCCAAAAACTGAGGAGAATTTTATGAAACCCACCTCCCCTATCCGCTTAATGGCTCACCTCGTTGCCGGATTCCCGGATTACGAAACCGGGCTCCTCATCGCCGATTCCCTCGTGAAAGGCGGCGCGCACTTTTTGGAAGTACAGTTTGCCTTCACCGACCCGAGCGCCGATGGTCCGGCGATTCAAACCGCCAATGCTCTCGTACTCTCCAAAGGGTTTACCACAGCCCGCGCATTTGAATTTGTAGCGGCGATTCATGAACGGCACCCGGATATACCGGTATTTGTCATGACTTACGCTTCGCTCGTTTACACCCCGCAAGTGAAACACTTTGTCGCGGAAGCGAAAGCCGCCGGTGTCGCCGGGTTAATCATACCCGACCTCCCGTTCGATCACGACGAAGGACTCACCGAAGCGTGCAAAGCAAACGGAATGGTAAATATCCCTGTGGTCGTACCGTCCATGAGCGAAGAGCGTCTCGCACAAATTATTGAGATGAAGTTCCCCTACCTCTACACCGCGCTCCGCGCCGGGATCACCGGGCAAAAAACCGTCATCGACCAAAATACGCTCGACTTTATCCGGCGCGTGAGCGAGGGCGGCGCGAAAGTACTCGGCGGGTTCGGTATCGGCAGCGGCGAACAATCCAAAACGCTCGCCCCTCATGTCTATTCGGTGATCGCGGGCTCCGCATTCATCAACATCGTGCACGAACTCTTCGATGAGACGCACTTGGAAGAATCCCGGAAAAAAATCGCTCAGGCGATCGAAGCCAAAGCGCGCGAACTCAGCGGCGGGTGAGTAACAGCGGCAGGGATGCGACCCGAACGGGCGGAGACGTGCGGAATTTCTGTTCTTCGGGCATGGAAAGCATGATAATTGCAATTTCTGATTTGAGAGAAATTCCGCGCGGCTCCGTTTCAGCAGGTGGTTTCACCACCGCTGAAATGCCAGCCCGGTTCCGGAGCGTATGCGGAGGAAGCCGCCCGTAAAAAAGGTTTCTTTATCTTCAAAATCCGGCAGAGACCTTGTAAAACAGAAACAAAAAATCGTTCCGCCAACCGGAAAAAGCGCCGGCAAAACCGATGGAAATCGTCCGGAAAATAATCGCGGCATTGAAAAAAATAAAAGCCGCTATAAACAGATAAGAAAAAAGAATACCGCAATCTTTAATATCGGTTTGCCGCGGACTCAAATCCCTCTTCACGGCAAACGCGTGAAAAGCAAAACTAACGCCGACCGGCACATCAAAAAACGGAATAAAATCCGGAATAATCACCAAACGAAAAACCAAAAGAACATAAGTATAAACCGGCAGGCAGTAAGGAGCGAGAGCGATAAAAACATTCCGCGAATACCGCCCGCTGTGCCGCATCATCCCGCCGGAACCGTTCGTCGCCTCAAAAGAATGAATGCGCTGAAAAAACAGCAGCCCCACAATCGTATGCGCGAGTTCATGAGTAAAAGTCTCAAAAAAATCCATATTTTTCCGAAGCAGCCGCCGCAGAAAAAAATACGCGACCACACCGGCGCCGAAACCGAAAAAACACCGGTAATGCGCGGCCGCATCAATGCCCGCCCGGAAAAGCGAAAAAGCATTCACAGCGATAAAAACGAGCAAAACCGGGTAAGAAATTATTTTTAGAAATCGAAACAACATTTTAAATTTGCCTTAAAATAACTAAAACCCAAGCAACTCGCAAACAAAAAGAACGGGCGCGCGCCGGGGCATGCCGTCTTCTGTTTTAATAAAAGAGAACTTCTACGGAAATTCCGCCGTTTAAGGTGGAGATGCTCTTTTTTTCGGGGAGGTTCAGCGCTTTTTTGCAGGCGGCGTTCGGGCAAATGAGCGCGCCGGTGTGCGGCAATAAATCACGGCGGATTTTTTTCCCGATTTCTTTGTAGAGCAAAACGCTGTCGGCGGGGATTCTTTTTCCGTACGGCGGGTTCAATGCCCAAAGCAGCGGTTCGGGAAATCCTGCGGTGCGAAGCGAGAAGAAGTCGGCTTCCGCAATTTCAATCCGGTTTTCAAACCCGGCACTTTCCGCGTTATGGAGTATGGTTTTTACCGCTTTGGAATCTTTGTCGGTACACCGGATTTTTTCAAGCGGGAGCAGCGGCTCTCCGCCCGCGTTTTTCAATATATGTTTCCAGGAAGTTTCGGAATACGCGGGTTGTTCCATGAAGGCAAACCGGCGGCAAATTCCCGGGATTTTCCGGGAGGCAAAAAATGCGGCTTCCAACGAAAAAGTACCGCTCCCCGCCATCGGGTCGAGAAGCGTTTTGGTTTGGAATAGCCCGCCGGCAAAGAGTATGCTCGCGGCAAGTGTTTCCCGGAGCGGCGCCCGTTCGGTGAATTTCGAAAAACCTCTTTTGTACAATAGTTCTCCGGCAAGGTCGATACTCACAAGGCATACATCATTTTGGAATACCAAGTAAACCGATTGGGTTTCCGTTAACGGTTTTTGAGGCGGTCCGCCGGTTTGTAATTTTTCTTCGAGAACCGGCTGCACGGTTTCTTCGACCGCGCCCGAATGGTAAAGCCGGGAGGCGTGACTCGTGACGAGAATTTTCGGAAGATTCCCTATCGGTAAATAAAGTTCCCAGGGAATGTTTTGAATCTCTTTTTTAAGCCGGCCGAAATTTTCCGCTTTGAAGCTCGCGATACGCATGAGCACACGGGTGATTGTTCTCGCATGAGCCAGAATTTTCCAGACATCGGCGAGTTTCGCTTTAAAGTCCACGGCGCCCCGGGTAATTTCATATTTAAACGAGGGTACAATCAGCGCCATTTCCTGAGCGGCAATATTTTCAAATCCGATATGGCAAACCGCCCGGAACTCGTGAACCGGACCGTGAAGGTGCCTCCGGATTCGCTTTTCGAGCGGGTGATTGAGCTCTGTTAATTGCATTGTGCAAAAAGATAGTTTGAAAAAAAAGAAAACAAACTAGATTATTTATGTATTTCGAGGATTTTTATGTTGGAACTCAGCATTTTTTATCGTTTGGCCTGCGCTCTCGCTCTCGGACTGATGGTGGGTTTGCAGCGGGAACATTCGTTCAGCGCGGATCCGGAAGGGTTTTCTTTTGCGGGTGTGAGAACGTTTTCCGTTGCGGGGCTCCTCGGGGCGATCGCCGCCATGCTTTCTACGTTAATGAATTCCGTGGCGCCGTTTATTTGCTGCTTTGCCATTCTCGGTTTTTTACTGACGATTTCGCACCAGTCCATTACGAGAGGAAACGATAAGAGTAAACCCGGACCGGGGCTCACGACTTGTATTGCCATGATGCTGATTTTTTTACTCGGCGCGCTTTGCTGGTACGATAAACTTTTGGAGGCGATGATTATTGCAGTAGCGCTCCTGTGGCTTTTGAACGCCAAAAATCAACTCCATTCCCTCGCGAAGAAAATTTCCAAAGAAGATATTGTCGCGACGATTAAGTTTGCCGTTATTTCGGCGATTATCCTCCCGATACTCCCCAATCAGGCTTACGGACCGGCGGGACTTGAGGTGTTGAACCCTTACAAAATCTGGCTTTTTGTGGTTTTTATCTCGGCGATCAGTTTTGTGGGTTATATTCTCGTGAAAGTGATCGGGCCCGGAAAAGGAATCGGCATCACAGGGATTCTCGGCGGTATTGCTTCAAGTACGGCGCTGACTTTAAATATGACGCAGCGAAGCCGGGAAAACCCGAATTTCAGCGGGAGCCTTTCCATGGGAGTGGTGATTGCCTGGTCAATCATGTTTCTCCGGCTTTACATTATTTGCGGTTTAATCAACCCAGTTTTCTGGAAACCACTGTTTTTCCCTATGATTCTCCCGGCGCTTCCCGGACTCATTTACGCCATTTACCTGAAATACAGGGAACGCACCGTCAAGGCCGGTGAGGAAGACGCTTTTATCAATCCGTTTCAGCTGTTGCCCGCTCTCAAGTTCGGCGGCGTTTTCGCGGTAATCCTTTTTGTTTCAAACGCCGCCCGCGTTTATTTCGGCGCGGATGTCTTTTTGATTTCCTGCTTTTTCGCGGGGCTTGCGGATATGGACGCCATTGCGATTTCCGCTTTGGAGATGACCCGCGCCGATACGATTTCCGTGAGAGCGGCTTGCGTAGCGATTATGATTGCCGGAATCGCCAATACCTTTTTTAAAGGAATTCTCGTCTTCATTTGGGGAAGCGTTGCTATGAAAAAAGCCGTTTTTCCGGTTTTTCTCGCCATTATCGCGGTTATTGCAGCGATCTTACTTGTTTTGATTTAAATCACACCAATTAAGCCGTTAGGCAACATCGTTGCTTTTTGCCTGTTTTTTATGTTCCGGGTTTCCAAAATGAAAAACATTTATACTACATTGCCTTCTTGAAATACATGCGCCGGGACTGCTTTCTATGAAACGTTGCCTTTTTCTTTTATGCTTCGCACTTACTTTTTCGGGGTGTTACTTTGCTCCGGGAATGGTTTTGGGAGAACGCGCTTCTGCCGACGGCGAAGTGGATACTCTCGCTTCTTTTCAGGGTGCCGAAGTTCATTTGAGAAGCATCACTCCGGCCACATTGACTTCCATGGCGACCGAATCCAAGGCCGGCTCGAAAATTCCGCAGAAACTTTTGGAATACCGGCCGGATTCTTACAAACTCGGATACTTCGACGTAGTTCAAGTGACCGTTTGGGAACATCCCGAACTCACTCTCCCGCTCGGCCCTTACCGCAGCGATAACGCTATCGGGCAAATGGTGAATGAAAACGGGGAATTGTTTTTCCCTTACGCCGGACAACTGAACGTGCTCGGAAAATCCATTACCGAATTGAAAGAAGATATTGTCTCCGCCCTTTCCAAAGTGCTGAATAATCCTCAAATCGATATTCGCCTGATCAAAAGCCAAAGCCAGCGCGCTTATGTGCAAGGAGCCGTTTCGAAAGCAGGCGTAGTGAGTCTTTCCGATGTGCCGGTCACTCTTTTGGAAGCCCTCAATATGGCCGGCGGCGTTTCCAATTTGGGCGACCCGACGCGTGTCGAACTTTCCCGGGACGGTGAAACAACCGTGGTGGATTTACTCGGCGTGTATCCGTTCGGAGAAGGGCCTGCCGATATTTTATTGAAAAGCGGCGATGTGATTCGCGTGGCTTCCGCCACAGAGGCGCAAGCTTATATTTTGGGAGAAGTTTCAAAACAACAGGCGCTCCCTTTCGTGAACGGAAAAATGACTCTTTCCCAAGCGATCGCCACCGTCGGCGGTTTGCAGGCATTGAGCGCGCAGAGCCGCGGGATTTACGTGATCCGCGGCGGCGCCAACCCGGCGGATACCATTCGGATTTTCCATTTGGATTCCCGTAATCCTCTCGCTCTCGTGTTCGGCGATCATTTTGAACTCGAACCGCGGGATGTGGTTTTTGTCGATGCCACCGGACTTGCCCGCTGGAATCGCGTAATGACTCAAATTCTCCCAACGGCGCAAGCGGTTTACTATACTGCTCAGTCGGTTCACGGCATCAAAGTCGCCAAAGACGATATTCTCAATTGGTAAACGGATTTTATGAAAAACAGCAATCAGTTACCTCCGGAAGATTCCCAAGAAGAATCCATTGACATCAGCGAAGTTTTAAAGGTTTTGCTTGTCAATAAAAGATGGCTCGCGCTGTTTCTCGCGATCGGTATTTTTGTGAGCCTTTTCTACGCGCTTTGGTCCCGGCCGGTGTACAAAACCGATACGCTCATTCAGCTTGACATGTCCAAACACCCAAGCACTGTCATGAACTCAATGGGAGCAATGGCCGGACTTTTTGAAACCGCAAACCCCGCGGTTACGGAAATCGAATTGATCACGAGCCGCAGCGTGCTGATGGACGTTGTAGAATCCCAAGGGCTTCGCTTTTATGCCACCCCTACCGGATTTATAAACCGCCTTCTTCAAAGAGAAGGGCGCTTACGCATAAGTGATCTTTACATTCCGGAAGTAGCCCGCACGGAAAAATGGACGGCGGAAACGATTTCGGAAACTGAATATGAGCTCAAGGATGGTTATAATAACTCCATACTGAAAGGCATTGTAGGTGAAACTTACCGTGTTCCTTACGCCGGCGATACACTCCGTATTCGCGCTTCAATACTGCGTGGTCCGGTAGGGCAAAAGTTTGCAATTGGAGAAATTCACCTGCTTACCGCAACCCGCGCTTTAAGAAACAGTTTAAACATCGCCGAAAAAGGGAAACAATCGGGTATTATTTCCATCTCGCTGGAAAACCGTTATCCCGGTAATGCCTCCCGTATTTTAAATGCGATTACCCAAACTTATTTAAAACAAAACATTGAAATGCGAAATGAAGAAGCCAAACAAACTCTTAATTTTTTGGGAAAGCAACTTCCGAACGTAAAAGCAAGACTGGACAGCGCCGAAAAAGCATTGGGCGCGTTCCGCCATAAAGAAGGAACCATTGACTTATCCGGAGAAACTCAAATTGTCCTTCAAAAACAAGTGGATTTCCAAAAACAAATTCTCGCTTTAGACCGTCAGAAACAGGAAAACCTGCGGCTGTTCAAAGAAGATCATCCGTCTATCCAGGTGATCGCTCAGCAGCAGGAACAACTGCAAAAAGAAATTGCGAAGCTGAATGCGCAAGCCAAAACGTTGCCTTTGACTCAACAGGAATACCTTTCTCTGGAACAGAATGTGGCGATCAATAATTCCATTTACACTTCCATTCTCAATAGCATTCAACAACTTAGCGTGGTTCAGGCGGGAGAAAACGGAAATGTGCGTATTGTGGATAGCGCCCAAGTGGAGTTGAAACCGATCAAACCGCGACGCAAAGTGATTCTTCTCGCCGGTGTTTTCGGCGGGTTTGCCCTCGGTGTCGGTTTTGTGTTTCTCCGCCGCATTTTAAATAAAGGAGTGCGTTCCAGTACCGAAATCGAAAGGGAAACCGGAATTTCGGTTTACGCCAAAGTACCCGAACATAAAGGCAGTCATAAAAAATCGAAAGATCATTTGGAGCTCATTGTGGAAAATGAGCCGAACGCTCCCACCAGCGAAGCGCTCCGCGTACTCCGTTCCGCGCTGGAATTTTCTTTGAAAGGAAACGTTTTGATGATCACGGGGCTTTCGCCGAATGCAGGTAAATCCTTTGTATCCAATAACTTAGCGATTCTTTTTAAGGGTCTCGGAAAGCGAGTTCTGCTGATCGACGCCGATTTACGCAACTCTTTGCACAGCCGCAAAATCAAAGGCTTAACGGAACTCCTCCACAACAAAAAAACATGGGAAGAAGTGGTTGCTCCGTACGGCAAAACCGGCATTGATTTTCT
This sequence comes from Fibrobacter sp., assembly GCA_031271785.1. GTDB lineage: Bacteria > Fibrobacterota > Fibrobacteria > Fibrobacterales > Fibrobacteraceae > JAISUZ01. Next base: position 13,275 of record JAISUZ010000084.1, read on the forward strand.
GCCTCCGGGGCGCATTCCGGTAAACCCGAGCGAACTCCTCGCAAGCCCGAAATTCAAGCAAATCATTGACCGCGCGAGAGAATCGTACGATTTGGTGATCGTGGACACCGCTCCTGTCATGCTGGTTACGGACGCCCTTATTATTAGCCAGTATGCCGATTTCAGCCTGATTGTCCTGCATTACGGAACTCACTCCATCGAAGAAATTCAGGAAGCCCTAAAAAACCTTTCCATTTCGTCTCCGGATAAGGATAAAGCCTTCGTGTTTAACCGCTGTGTCTATGACGGAAGCAAAAACGGCTATGGTTATAATTACGGTTACGGTTATGGCAACGGTTACGTAAACAAAAAGTAAATTTCCGTTCCAAATAAGTCTTGACATTTTAAATAGAGATATTATGTTTTCGGGAATGAAAATCAACAAAACAGAAAAACCGGCGCTCCCCTCTTGGCACCGGAAATCACAGAAAGCCTACCGGGTGAATCGTGTGATCATTGTTATTCAAATGATCGCGGCTCTGGTTCTCGGCGCTCTGATCTGGTTTGGTATCAATAATGTTGTTTCTTGACGAGGTAACCATGAATCGAAAAATCGAATGCGGAAGAAAGCCAAAGGGCAACGATAACCTGGATCCTTTGCCGCTCCCCAACGAGGAAGAAGAAAACTACGATATCATCGAAGAAGAAGAAGTGGACGAGGAAGTCGATTTCGACAATCCTACATTCCGGCGCGATCAGATTTGGTCGGACTACGCCGAAGACTTGGATTACGATCAGTGATTTTTTTCACCCGGTTTTTGGGTAAATTCTTACTTCTAGCCGCTTTCACTGTGTTGCTTGATTCCTGCGCGTCGTCGAAAGCGGCGAGCAAGGCGGATGCGCCCGCCGAAGAAACGTTTTTGGAACGGGCGCGGCAATACCAGGTATCCGCAGAGAATGAAGACCGGCTTTCCTGGCAAAACTACCTTTTCGCATTAGACGCTCTCGAAGCCGGAGATTATCTCCTTGCAAGGCACCACTTAGACCGTTCCCTGCACATGCTCGTGGCGGAAAAACACGAAGAACCGCCCCGTGCAGACGACAGCGTTTACCGCTGGAAAATGATCCCGAGAATTATGGAAGGACTCGACGCCATTTACCCGAACCTCGGGATCGGGAGCGATGCTTCTTCTTATTTTCACTATGATTTCTCTTTGGAAGGACTTGATTACCTGGACGAACCGGCTCTCGACAGCACGGAACGGGTAGAAATCGAAAACTTTTTGGATACGCTTGACTTTTCCCGTTTTTCCCTCCCGATTGAACTCAATGAACGGGTGATGCGTGAAATTCATTTCCTTTCCAAAACCGTGCCTTACTTTACCGAAAGTTCGCTTTCGAGAAAAACCGCTTACGATTCCATGATTACGGCAAGACTCAAAGAGAATCAAATGCCGCCGGATTTAATTTATCTGCCGCTCGTGGAATCGGGTTATAAACTGAAAGCCTACAGCCGCGCCAAAGCGTCGGGCTTATGGCAATTTGTACCGGCAACAGGGAAAAGTTTCGGATTGGATTCCGATTACTGGGTGGATATGCGGCGAAACCCCGAGCGCGCCACCGAGGCGGGAGTTGCTTACCTTACTTATTTATACAAAGAATTCGGCGACTGGCTCCTTGCGATGGCGGCTTACAACTGCGGTGAAGGGCGCGTGCGCCGTTTGCTGAGAGAAGCCCGCGCCGATTCGCTCCCCGAGCCCATCACCTATTGGGATTTGAAACTCCCGAAAGAAACGATGCATTATGTTCCGCGGATTCTTGCCGCCATGATTATCGGACATTTTCCGGAACACTACGGCTTTAAAGTGGAAAAACAAACGAGAACTCCTTTCGATACGGTGACGGTGAATGAATGCGTGCCTCTCGCCGAAGTGGCTCCGGTGGTCGGTATTACCATCGACGAACTGCAAGACCTCAATATCGAACTTTTAAAACAGACAACGCCGCCGACTTACGAATCTTATACCCTCCGGATTCCCGCCGGTACGAGAGAAGTATTTCTCGAAGCCTATGAGAAAATGGATAAAAGCAAATGGTCGCGCTGGGATTTTCACAAAGTCAAAAAGGGCGAGACCTTAAGCGCTATCGGGCGGAAATACGGACTTTCGGCAGCGCAGATTCTAAGCGCCAACGCCTTGAAAACCACAAAACTCAGCGTGGGGCAATCTCTCCTGATTCCGCTCCCATCGAAAACAAAAGCCGCGCCCAAACCGGCGAACGAACAATTGCTCAGCCGCGGTAATTATTTGGTGAAAAAAGGAGAAAATCTCGCGACCATCGCGCGCCGTTTCGGGATATCCGCCGCGCAGCTTCGGGAATGGAACAGCCTCGGAAAAAATTCTTCGCTGCGCGCGGGACAAATGCTGCTTCTCAAAAAACCTAAAGAACTCCCCCGCGAATACCAAGTCAAAGCGGGAGATACCTACCAGTCCATCGCCGACTCTTTCGATATTTCCTTTGAAGAGTTAATGAAACTCAATAACGCTTCCCGGAAACGCCTTGTGGTGGGGCAAACGCTGAAAATCGCTCCGGAAGAAACCGCGAGACCCCAGCCTCTCGTGGTGAAAAGGGATTCTACACACAAAGTCGCTTCCGGAGAAACGCTTACCGGTATTGCCAAACTTTACGGCGCCACCGTTACGGATTTAAGAAACTGGAACGGACTCGAAACCGCTTCCCATATTCGCACCGGGCAAATTTTAAGAGTCACACCGCCGGAAACCTCCAGGTTTGAATTAATCCCTCCGGAAAGACCCGGACCGGAAACCCCGAATACGGGAGCGCCGGTACGCAAAATTTTATACCACACGGTAAAAACCGGAGAATCTCTTTGGGATATCGCCCGCTCTTACGGGGTTACCATTCAGCAAATTGTGGAATGGAATAAACTCGAAGATACCAAAGTGAAAGTCGGAGCGCGTCTTGAAATCCGGCGGGAATTATCCGCGGCGGAAGAGTAATTTTTGCAGGAAAGCTTCTAATAAATAAACCATATTTTAATAATCGCTTTTAAACGAAGAAAATACGCTTTTTGATGTCTTTTTGACTTGATTGACTTTCAATAATTCACTATTTTACACTCCACTTCATTTTACTCGGATCTGTTTATGAATCTAGTTAGAGAGTTTATCGGCGACATTAGTTACAACACTTATGACGAACTCGCCTCCAAGTTCGCGATTCAAATCCCCAAGAATTTTAATTTTGCCTATGATATTGTAGATCGTTACGCCGAAGAAGTCCCGGGAAAAGAAGCCCTTGTTTGGTGCGACGATACCGGAGAAGAACACTTTTTCTCTTACAACGATTTAGCGGCTGCATCCAACAAAACCGCCAATTATTTGACATCTATCGGAATTAAAAAAGGCGATGCGGTGATGCTGATTTTGCGCCGCCGTTATGAGTTTTGGTTTTTTCTGCTCGCCCTCCACCGTATCGGCGCGATTGCCGTGCCGGCGACCAATATGCTTGCCACGAAAGATATCGAATACCGCAATAATGCGGCGGGCATTAAGATGATCGTTGCTTTGGACGACCCGGCTCTCCAACAGCAGATTGAAGAGGCGATGCCGCATTCTCCGACGGTCAAGACTCTCGTGACCATCGGTCAGGAACGTAACGGCTGGGACTCGTTTAAGGCGGCTTATCAGAAACAATCGTCTCAGTTTAAGCGCCCGAAAGGAAAAGAAGCCACGGAAAACGAAGATATCATGCTTCTTTATTTTACTTCCGGCACCTCCAGTTACCCGAAGATGGTACAGCATAACTTTACTTATCCGCTCGGGCATATTGTGACCGCCAAATACTGGCAGAACGTGAAAGACGACGGCCGCCACATGACCCTTGCCGAAACCGGCTGGGCCAAAGCGATGTGGGGAAAAATTTACGGGCAGTGGATTGCAGGCTGCGCGGTGTTCACTTACGATATGCTTGGGTTTGTGCCGAGCAAGCTTCTCGAAAAACTGGATTACTATAAAATAACCTCGTTCTGCGCCCCGCCGACGGTTTACCGTTATCTGATTCAGCATGATTTCAGCAAATACAATCTGAGTCACCTGACTTACTGCACGACCGCCGGTGAAGCGCTCCACGCAGAAGTTTATAATAAGTTCTTTGAAAAGAGCGGTATTCGTTTGTACGAAGGTTACGGTCAAACCGAACTGACGCTTACCATCGGTAACTTCCAAGGTATGGATCTTCGTCCGGGTTCCATGGGTAAGCCGGCCCCGGGCTACAACATTGACATTGTTCATCCCAACGGCACTCCCTGTACGCCCAACGAAGTGGGTGAAATTGTGATCCGCCTCGACAACGGCCGCCCGTTCGGAATGTTTGCCGGTTATTACCGCGATGAAAAATTAACCGATTTTGCTTTTGCCGGAAATCTTTACCATACGGGCGATACCGCCTGGAAAGACGAAGACGGCTACTTCTGGTTTGTCGGGAGAACGGATGACTTGATTAAGAGCGCCGGTTACCGCATTAGCCCGTTTGAAGTGGAAAGCGTACTCCAACAGCACCCTGCGGTTCTTGAATGCGCGGTGACGGGCGTGGACGACGAAAGACGGAACCAGCTCGTGAAAGCGACGATTATTCTTGCCGAAGGTTTTGAAGCCACGAAAGAACTCGCGGCCGAAATTCAAACATTCGCAAAACGCATCTCGGCTTCTTACAAGAGTCCGCGGATTGTGGAATTTGTGTCGGAGCTCCCGAAAACCATCAGCGGCAAAATCCGCCGGGTAGCGATTCGCGAGAAAGATAACGGCGACGGCAAAACAACGGAAGCAAATCAAAATTCTCAGGAAGAAAAGAAATAATGAGTAGAAGAGTTGTGGTGACCGGGCTCGGCGCTGTTTCTCCGGTCGGAAAAACCGTACCCGCTTTATGGGATTCCATCCGAAACGGAAAATGCGGTATTGACCTTATTAAACAGTTCGACGCTTCGGAATACCCGGTGAAGATCGCCGCCGAAGTCAAAGATTTCAAACCCGAAGAACATGGGATCGAACCTCAGGAATCCCGTCGTATGGCTCGCTTCACGCAGTTTATGGTCGCCGCTTCCCTGGAAGCCGTTGCCGACGCGAAGCTCACTCCCGAGATTCTTTCCGGAAACAAAACCGGAATCATTGCAGGAAACGGGATCAGCGGTTTCGATGTTTTGGAATCGGCTTTCGGAAAATATTTTAAGTCGGGATTCAAACGGATTCCGCCGCTCGCCGTGCCGATGTTCCTCAGCAACGAGGGTGCGGCAAATGTGAGCATTAAACTGAAAATGAACGGCATGTCCTGGACGCTCGCCACCGCCTGTGCTTCCGGTACGGATGCCCTCGGGCTCGCTCTCGATCAGATTCGTTCGGGGCGTCTCGACGTATGCCTTTCGGGAGGAGCCGAATCGACCATTACCGGATTCTCCGTCGGCGCGTTCGCCGGAATGCACGCCCTCACGCAGGCTTTTAACGACACTCCCGAAAAGGCAAGCCGCCCGTTCGACAAAAACCGCAGCGGTTTTGTAATGGGCGAAGGCGCCGGGATTCTCGTGCTCGAAGAACTCGAACATGCTCGCGCGCGCAAAGCCCCGATCTATGCGGAATTTATCGGCTTTGGGGCTTCTTGTGATGCTTACCACATCACAAGTCCCGACCCGGAAGGGGCGGGCGGCGCGCTCGCGATTACCCGCGCGCTCGAAGACGCCGGAATTGCTCCCGAAGAAGTGCAATATTACAATGCCCACGGTACTTCCACCGCGCTCAACGACCCGATGGAATCCAAGATGATCAAGCAGGTTTTCGGAAACCACGCTTATCAAATGAAAGTTTCGAGCACCAAGAGCATGACCGGACACTGTATCGGAGCCGCCGGCGCGCTCGAAGCGATTATCGGGATTCAAGCGATGAACCACAGTTTTTACCCGCCGACCATTAACCTTGAGAATCCGGATTTGGAAGCGGGATGCGATTTGGATTATGTCCCGAACACCGGCGTTCCGGGTGAAATCAATTGTTTTGCCTCCGGTTCCCTCGGGTTCGGCGGGCATAACGGCGTGCTCATTATGAAAAAATTTAAAGCTTAGGAGTCAATATGATCATTAAACCTGCCGTCAGAAACAACATTTGTGCAAACGCGCACCCGGTTGGCTGTGCGAAAGAAGTGGAACGCCAAATCAAATATGTGCAAGCCAAAGGAAAATCCCGCGGCACGCTCCCGCAAAAACCGCGGAACGTTCTCGTGCTCGGCTGTTCCACCGGTTACGGACTTGCAAGCCGCATTGCCGCCGCTTTCGAATACGGCGCCGCCACTTTCGGCGTATCTCTTGAGAAAGCGGGAACCGAAACCAAAGGCGGGACTCCGGGCTGGTACAACAACCTCGCCTTCGATCAAAAGGCTAAAGAAGCGGGTATTCCCTCCGTCACGTTCGACGGCGACGCTTTCTCCGACGAAATGCGCGACCGGGTGATCGCAAAAGCAAAAGAAATGGGAATTACTTTTGACCTCGTGATCTACAGCCTCGCAAGCCCCGTCCGTAAAGACCCGAAAACCGGCGAGCTTTACAAATCCGTTTTGAAACCTTTCGGAAAACCGTTTACGGGAAGCACGATTGATGTGATGACCGGAAAAATCAGCACGATTTCCGCGGAACCGGCCACCGAAGAAGAAGCGGCTCAAACCGTGAAAGTGATGGGCGGCGAAGACTGGGAACTTTGGATCACCGCTTTAAACAAAGCCGGAACCCTTGCCGAAGGCTGCAAAACCATCGCCTATTCTTACATCGGGCCTTCCCTCTCCCACGCGATTTACCGCGACGGCACTATCGGCGGCGCGAAAAAGCATTTGGAAGCCACCGCTCTCAAACTCAACGCGGAACTCCAAAAGTCCGTGAAGGGCGAAGCTTACGTTTCCGTGAACAAAGGGCTTGTGACGCGTTCCAGCGCCGTGATTCCGATTATCCCGCTTTACCTTTCCGTGCTTTTCAAAGTCATGAAAGAAAAAGGAACTCACGAAGGCTGCATTGAACAGGCTGAACGTTTGTTTGCCGAGCGCCTTTATACCGGCGGCGCGGTTCCGGTGGATGAAAATCACCTGATTCGCATTGACGACTGGGAAATGGACCCCGCGATTCAAGCGGAAATCGACAAACGCATGCCGCTCCTCACCGAAGAAACCATCAAAGAACTCGGCGATCTCGAAGGTTACCGTCACGATTTCCTCGCGACAAACGGCTTTGACGTAGAAGGCGTGGATTATTCTGCCGACGTCGCCCGTTTAGATACGATTTAAGTGTCTTGGGCGTGCCCCGGCGGCTGCATCTCCTGCATAAAAAGAGAACCGCCGGGTCGGCTGTTCTTCGGGCTACCCGCCGGTCGGTGCCGGATATTTTGGTTCTGCGGGTATGTAACTTTTTGGAAAAGGGATACGGGACAGAGGACATGATTGAGTCTTCCGATCCCATTTTATGCATGAGTCGAGATCAATCGGAAATGTAAGACTTCTTGAATCTGCGCTGTTGCTTAATACCTTGTCCCGTATCCCTAATTTTCATGCCTGGTTTTAGAAATATCCGGCACTGCGCATAAATACGCACCCTCCGCCTGCCTCACGCGTTAATACTTCACTCTTTCGAGCCGTTCCTTTACCGTATCGCCTTTGATGAAATCGAGCGGCGGACGTTCCACCATGGTAAAGCAGCCGAAGGCGCTTTCCGAGGCAGCCCGGAACGCAGCGCGCGCCGACGCGTACATCATGTTCGCAGTCATCACCGGATTTTTTCCGGCAAGCGTAATTTCCACTTTCACATTGGTTCCGCGATTAACCAAATGCCCCTGGTGTTTATCGGTATCGAACTTTGCAATACTTGAGACAAATTTTACCTGGGTGGGGTCGTTTACAAAGTAAGGATGATTTTTAATTTCCCGTTCGATGCGTTTCTGTTCTACTTTGTCTGCAACCACATAAACGAGGCGCTTTTGCATTCCCGGTTTTTTCCCGGGGAGCGTTAAAGATACGGCATCCCGGACACCCCGGATATCTTTTACTTCGGTGGTGTGCCCCATGCTGCGCCCGGGGCCAAACGTGGTGAAGGTCTCCCCCATCGGAGAAAGCTGTGCAAACAAAGTACGCTGAACGGAATCAAAGCCCGGATCCCAACCGGTGGATAAAATCGACACGGTTTTATTTTTGCGCGCGACTTTGCCGATTTCTTCGCGGTAAGCGATAATTTTCGGATGAGAATCGAAACAATCGACGGTGTTGAATCCGAGGTTTAAAAACTTTTTGACATCGTCTTTCACATGACCGCTGGGGCCTGCGCAGAGAATCACATCGGGTTTCACTTTCAGAGCGGAGACATCGGAAACTACAGGGATTCCGGCGGGGATTCCCGTATTTTTCCCGCCGGCATTGCGGCGGATAACCCCCACAATATGGATGTCGTTTTCTTTACCGAATTTGGCGAGATGCTCCTGATGAATTTTCAAAATGGCCCGCCCGATGTTTCCGAAACTGCTGATTGCGATGTTGATTTTTTTCATGTCCGTAATATAAAAAATCCGCACCTCACTCCGCAAAAACCACTATAAAAAAAGAAATAAATTACAAAATCCGTATTTTAACTAAATTTGCGCCAACAAGATTTCTTTCGGAGAAAACCCATGGGTTTTAAATGCGGTATTGTCGGACTTCCCAATGTGGGGAAAAGCACTATTTTTAATGCTATCACGAACGCAGGCGCCGAATCGGCTAATTATCCTTTCTGCACCATCGAACCGAACGTGGGTATGGTCAACGTTCCCGATCCGCGTCTTCAAAAAATTTCGGATGTACACCGCACCCGCGCGATCATTCCCGCGGTGACTCAGTTTGTCGATATCGCCGGGCTTGTGAAAGGCGCGAGCAAGGGCGAAGGGCTCGGCAATCAGTTTTTGACTCACATCCGCGAATGCGAAGCCATTATGGAAGTCGTGCGCTGTTTTGAAGATGAAAACATCGTGCATGTGCACGGTTCGGTGGATCCGCTCCGGGATGTGGAAATCATTGAAACCGAATTGATCTTAAAAGATTTGGATTCCGTAGAAAAACGTTACGCCGCCGAAGTGAAGAACGCGCGCGTGGGCGGAGCGGCGGCGAAAGCGCGTCTCGATGCCTGTGAAAAATTGAAAGAGGCTCTTTCCGGAGGAGCGCCGGCACGGAAGTTTAAGGGAGAAAGCGAAGAGATGGACAGCCTGATTCACGATCTCGCTCTCCTTACGGCAAAGCCTGTCTTTTACTGCGCGAACGTGAATGAAGCGGATATGCTTACCGGAAACGCTTACGTGGATACTCTTAAAAAACATGCGGAAAGCGAAGGCAGCGCCGTGGTGGTGATCAGCGGAAAAATCGAAGAAGAGCTTTCCACGATGGAACCCGCCGAAAAAGCCGAATTTTTGAATGAGCTCGGGTTAAAGGAATCGGGACTCGATACCATTGTGCGCAAAGGTTATGAAATTCTCGGTTTGAAAACCTATTTCACCGCCGGAGAAAAGGAATGCCGCGCCTGGACTTTTGAAGCCGGCTGGAAAGCGCCCGCCTGTGCCGGCGTGATTCACTCCGACTTTGAACGCGGTTTTATTCGCGCGGAAACTCTCGGTTACGCCGATTTTGAAAAATACGGTTCATGGAACGCCGCGAAAGAAGCGGGAGCCGTCCGCACCGAAGGTAAGGAATACGTCGTTCAGGACGGCGACATTATGTATTTCTTATTTAACGTCTAAGGTCTTGCACTTTTTTTGACCCGGCAAATGTCTTAACGAGTTATACCTCCATTATTATCGCAAACGCGGGGCGCGTGCGGCAAACAAAGACATGGATCCCGGCTCGGAGGCGGAATGACAGGGAATATAACCACTGTATTCGATTTCGCCGGCTCAATTATATTTAAAGGGGGAAGCATCCCCCTCGCTTCCGCCTCGCAAAATCGCGCACCCAAGTTCCTTATTTTATGATCCGGCTTCCGTTAGTTGCCGGGGTGCGCGGCGAGGCTTACGCTCCCCCCTCAAAACCGATTCTTCAAGCATGAAATGCTTGGAAATGGTATATCGGGAACGGATCATTCGGATACCTGAGTCAGCCATTCCCTATTATCTATTACCTGACTTTTATACCGGAAGAACCTGCATGATGCGGCAGGGATGCGACCCGAACGGGCGGAGATCCCGCAGGGAGCTCCGTTTCGGCAGGCGGTTTTACCGCCGCTGAAATGCGAGCCCGGTTCCGGAGCGTATGCGGAGGAAGCCGCCCGTAAAAATTTAGGCTTGTTTTTTTGAATTTCTTTGCTGCCGGATCACAGCGGCAAGACTTGTTGCCATTCCGACGAGCAGCATCATGCTCACGGCATAAGCGCCGAGCCCCGCTTTTACCGATATCATCGGAAACCCGATGCGCACAAAGTAAGAAGATGTCTGGTAAATGAAATACCATAAACCGATGAACGCAGAGAGTCCGAAAATCAAAGAGCCGAAGGGAAAGAAAAACGCGCAAACAGCGGCTAAAAGAATGCTTGCGAAAATGAGATAAAATACTTTGATTTGAACTTCCTCAAAGTTTAAAGCCGCTCCCATGTTTTCTATCCAGGTTTCCAATAGCCGGTCTTCCGTTTGAACGCCCGCCATATCAATGCCGGAAGCGAGTTGATAAGCCGTGGGTTCAAGCACCGTCTTTTCGGAGCAAGATACCGTAAGGACCGGAAAAAGGAACAGCAGAAAACAAAGGAGGTAAGGGAAAGAAATTAACCGTTGTAAAACTTTTTCCTGCTTCACTTTGTTTTCTCCGCAGGTTTCGCTTCCTGTAATTTTCTCCGGTGTTCCAGATTTTTTCGAATCTCAGCCGGATCCAATTTTTGTTTGGACGGAAACGCACAGCGGAATCCGACTTGATTGCTCCAGTAACGGGTATCTTCGGTTTCTCTTTTCGTTAAATCAATGTCCGCTTCACTGTTTTTCCAGGAGCCGCCCTTCACGACCCGCATATGCCCGCGCCAGATTCCCGCCGCGTCGCGCGTCCATTCGGCCACGTTGCCGGACATATCGAAAATTCCCCAGTCGTTGGGTTCTTTTAAAGCGGCCGGCTGCGGACCGTATCCGGGGTCTTTTTTCCCGAGAGCGTAAGAATTGTCGCGATAGAAGGCGAACTTATCCGGAGATCCGTTTTCTTCCAATAGCCACAGGGAGCCTTCGTTATAACCGGCCCGGCCCGCATATTCCCATTCGGTTTCCGACGGCAACGTTCCTCCGATTTCCCGGCAGAATGCGTTTGCTTCGTCCCAAGTGATGTTGTGTACCGGGCGTTCTTCGCCGGAAAAAGTCTGTTCCCGGGGGAATATGCCCATGATCCGCAGGTAATGCGCTTGCGTGACCTCGGTTTTGTGAAGCGCAAACGGCGGCAAGGATACGATTTTACCGCGGTAACGGAAAGAACCGGAATCCAACTCCCGCACCGCGCCGCGGAAAAGAAGTATCGAAAGCGAGTCGCCGGAAGAATCCGTCGCTGCTTTTTTCAAAGTGTCCGGCGCGGGAACTTCCGATACCGGAATCGTATCGCCGTTAAGCCAGCGCCGTACTTCTTCCTGTTCTTTGATGAATGGAGGAAGTTCAAAAACGCCTTCGCCTTCGTAAGTTTCTCCGTCCGTTACAAACAGGAGTTTCGAGTAACGGTATTGATAACGCACCGTAAGAGTATCGTTTTCCTTTACCCAAACCGGTTTGTTCTGCAAGACCATATCAAAGCGCACCTGCCCCGGCTCTTCCGTTTTTTGCGCGAGGGAATCCATGGAAATTTCTTGAGAAACTCCGGTCCAGCTCACCTGATAACGCAAGTCCGAAGAACGGAAACGGAGATTGATTTGTTTGACCGGAGGCACTACGGCGAGCGTGTCGTTGATTTTCGATGAATCCAAAGCGACCGTATCGGAAACAAGGGTATCGCGTACAAAAGAAATCTCAACGGGCGCGAGCGCTACGCGAATTCTCAAGGCTTCCAAACTATCGCGTTTCATTCGAAGTAGATTTTCCGTCAAGAGAATGGTTTTGGATTTTTCCGCAAGCCACTCGGCTTCCGCCATTTTCCGTACCCGCTGATAAGTTTCCCGGTAAGCGGCGGAAACACTGTCTTTGGGAGCACCGGCAATATCCGCGAACGGAGGGTAAATATCTTCGATCGGGATTGTCTTTATTTTCGGATCGCTTTCGGCATTCCGTAAATCCGCCATAAACTGATCGTATAACAATTCCACCACTTCCAAACTCCCGGCGGCTTTCACCAATTCCGGAGTGGTTCTCATTTTAATATCAAAAGGCGTTTTATCGACCACCACAAGTCTCGGTTTAAGATACGTCACACCGCCGACAGGCACCATCACCGCTTCGGTCACCGGATAAAAACCGGGCGCCGAGAAAACGGCAAAGAAGAGTCCGGGCTTCACAGGAAACAGGCTTCGTAAATTTTCCGTAACGGGTTTGCCGAAAGGTTCGACGGCTGTACCTTTAGGGAGCGAACGGAACACGACTTTCCCCGGAACCGGAGAGGCTTCCAAAGATTCCCATTTTCCGTTTTTCACAAAATAAACTACGGGAATCCGCGAAGTATAGAGGTAATCGTGATCAACATAAATGTTCGCTTCGTCTTGAAACGCCTTGGTGCCCCGCTTGCCGTAAAACTTAAGGGAAGCGACTTCGTGCATAGACATTTTATTTGCTTTCAAATCAAAGGCATAGAGTTCCTGAAAGCGCTCTTCATCCATTTTTCCCAAAAACCAGCCGTATTTCTTGGGGCCGAATTTATGCCGGAGATAAAACTCGCCGGGCTTCAGCGAAAAATGCGGTTTCGCGGAAATCAGTTTATCGCCTTCTTTTCCCAAATAAATTCTGGAATCCACTTCAAGAGAAAGGCTATCTTGGAGTTGATCCGGCGGAACCGTAAAGTTTTTATCTTCTTTGCCGGCAAAAGAAAGCGCTACGCTCATCAAGAGAAAAACCAGTACGACTCTCATAAAATCAGTTCCTTTTTTGCAAATACGCAGTGCTTGTAAAGATAAACTAATTCTTAAATGTTCGTTCCCGCCTCCATGAGGAATCCGCCGCCGTCGCCTCCTTCGGGACCGAGTTCAATCCGGTAATCCGCAAGCCGGATCACATCGGGGTGATGTTCGATAAGCACCACCGTATCGCCGCGGGCTACCAAACGGTGCAAGAGCGTCCAAAGAAGCTGAATATCCGCGAGATGAAGCCCCGTAGTCGGTTCGTCCAAAAGATAAAGCGTGCCGGAAGCATGCGCCCGGGAAAGTTCCGCCGCGAGTTTCATCCGCTGAGCTTCTCCGCCGGAAAGCGTTGTTACGGATTGCCCCAAACGCAAATAGCCGAGCCCTACATCGCACAAAATGCTCAACGGTTTTACAATGGAAGAAATCCCTTCAAAAAAGGTGCACGCTTCATTCAAACGCATATCCAAAACATCGGCGATGTTTTTTCCCTTAAACTCAACCGAGAGCGTTTCCTGATTGTAGCGTTTTCCTTTGCATTCTTCGCAGACTTCCCAAACGTCGGATAAAAAGTGCATGGAGAGAGAAACCACGCCTCTGCCTTCGCAAGCGCTGCAGCGCCCGCGCGCCACGTTGTAGCTGAAACGCCCCACATCGAAGCCTTTCATTTTGGAAACGTCGAGACGCGCAAATAACTGCCGGATCGAATCTAAAACGCCGGTGTAACTTGCCGGCGTAGAGCGCGGCGTTCCCGAAATCGGCGATTGATCTACAAGCAGCACTTCTTTCACGGACGGCGGGAGTTCAATGAGTTTTCCCGAAAGTTTTTTCTTTTTCCCGCGGGACAGCGCGGTTTGCACCGCCGGATAAATTTCATCCATCACAAGAGAACTTTTTCCGGAACCCGAAACACCCGAAACCACCGTAATCGCCTTTGTGGGAATTTGTACGGAAATATTTTTCAGGTTGTGAGCGTTTAAGTTTTTGAATTTCAGGAATGAATCGAATGGCCGCGCCGGAACGTTTTCCGGGTTTTGAAGTTTCTTTTTTCCGCTCAGGTATTTCACGGTTTCGCTCTGAGGGTATTCCTTGACAGCGGAAGCTTTGGCTAACGCTTTGGGCGCGCCGAGGGCTACGACTTCTCCGCCGAATTCTCCGGCGGAAGGACCGAGATCGAGAAGATGATCGGCGGAACGAATCACATCCATATCGTGTTCCACCATCACGAGCGTATTCCCGAGTTTTTTCAAATGCTTTAACGTCTCTAATAATTTATGCGTATCGCTTTGATGCAAGCCGACCGTGGGTTCGTCCAAAACATAAAGCACGCCTTCCAAACCGCTCCCGATTTGGCTTGCGAGGCGAATGCGCTGCGCTTCGCCGCCGGAAAGCGTATCCCCCGCTCTTGAAAGCGAAAGATAACCGAGCCCGACGTTGATCAAAAAGTCGAGCCGCCCCAAAATTTCCCGCAAGAGCGGAGCCGCCACCAGTTCGTCGCCGCCGGAAAACCGGCAGGCCTCAAACCACTGTTTCGCTTTCGCAATACTTTTCGAGGTCACGGACATAATGCTCTCGTTTTGAATCAGCACCGAACGGTATTCGGGCTTCAAACGCTCCCCATGACAATCCGGACAAACTTCGTTATTCTCATCCGTACCGAGTCCGTAACAGGTTTCGCAAGCGCCCCAGTGCGTATTGAAACTGAAATTTTTCGGATCCAGCTTGCTTTCCATGTACCAGTGGCAAGAAGGGCAACCGGGTACAAGAGAAAATGTTTCCGGCCGATTCTCCGTTTGAACGCCGAGAATCCCGTTGCCGTCGCGGTAAGCGCGTTCCAGAGCCTCCTGCAAACGCACTTTATTTTTTGCGCTCAATACAAAATAATCCGTCACCGCAAAAATTTGAGCCACATTTTTCCCGATGGAAGTCAGCGGCAAATCCGTTAATCTTCCGTTCATCATTACTTTGCGGTAACCCATTTCGGTGAGACGCTCCGAAATCAATTTCGGGCCGGAGATTTCCGAAACCATCGCCGCCCGGTTACTTTTTTGAATCCAAACCGGCGTGAGAATCGTAAGTTCGCGGCCTTTGGAAGTTTCCCAGAATTTATCCGCAATTTGCGGCACCGTCCAAAAACGAATCGGCTCTCCGCAATGAATGCAGTGCATTTTCCCGGCGCGCGCCCACAAAATACGGAAGTAATCGTAAATCTCCGTAAGGGTCGCCACAATACTCCGCGGGCTCCGGCTGGAACTGCCCTGATCGATTGCAATGGCGGGAGCGAGCCCGCGTATCGCATCAATGCTTCCCCGGTCCATGCGCCCCAAAAACCGGCGGGCATAAGTGCTGAGCGTTTCCACAAACCGCCGCTGCCCTTCCGCAAAAAGCGTGTGAAACACGAGGCTCGATTTCCCCGAACCCGAAACACCCGAAACCACCGTAATTTCATGCCGCGGAATCGTGACCGAAATATTTTTCAAATTGTGTTTTCGCGCGCCCACAATTTCAATATCCAGAGAAGCGGAATCGGTTTCCGCCACGCTCTCCAAAATGTCTCCGGTAAGCGCTTCCCGGTTTAAAACTTTCTTCAGGAAACGTCCCGTATGCGATCTTTCATTTTCCGCAATTTGTTCCGGCGTACCGGCGGCAATTACTTCGCCGCCCGCTTCACCCGCTTCAGGTCCGAGGTCAATCACATAATCCGCGCACTTAATCACATCCAGGTTGTGTTCGATAATCACCATACTGTTCCCCTGACTCCGCAAACGGGCGAGGCAGGAAAGCAAGCGGTTAATATCTTCAAAATGAAGCCCGGTCGTCGGCTCGTCGAGAAGATACAGCGTGCGCCCGGTACCGGGGCGTCGCAGCTCCGTTGCAATCTTGATGCGCTGCGCTTCGCCGCCGGAAAGCGTGGTGGAAGGCTGCCCGAGTTTCAGATAACCGAGCCCGATCTCCTGAAGCAATAAAAGCGGCTCGCGGATCTTCGGAATATCCGTGAAAAAAGCAATCGCCTCATCGATACTCATGTCGAGCACTTCGGTAATCGTTCTTCCTTTATAATGAATCTCCAACGTCGCCGCATTAAAACGTTTACCGCCGCAAACTTCGCAAGGCACCTGCACATTCGGGAGAATCTGCATCTCAACGCTGATCACCCCCGCGCCCTCACAGGCATCGCACCGCCCGCCCGCGACATTGAAACTGAATCGCCCCTTCGCATAGCCGCGGGCTTTACTTTCGGGCATCTTTGCAAACAAATCGCGAATATCGTCAAAGATTTTCGTATAAGTCGCCGGGTTCGAGCGCGGCGTTCTCCCGATCGGACTTTGGTCGATCTCAATCACTTTATTGATATGCTCAAGCCCGGTAATCTTATCGAACTCTCCGGGAGGATCTTCCGCGCCATGAAAATGGCGCGCGAGTTCGCATTTCAGAATCCGGTTCACGAGCGTACTTTTTCCGGAACCCGAAACGCCCGTCACCACCGTGAACGTCCCATCCAGAGGAATCTTCACGCTGATATTTTTCAGATTATTTTCCCGCGCCCCTTTGATTTCCAGGCACGGCGTTTTCGCAGTCACTTTTTTGCGTTCCTGCGGAATTTCGATTTTCTTTTTCCCGCTGAGGTATTGCCCGGTCAGCGACTTCGGATTCTTAATCAAATCGTCAACGCTTCCCGCCGCCGTAATCGCGCCGCCGCGAATACCCGCGAAAGGCCCCACGTCAATCACATAATCCGCGTAACGCATGGTCTCTTCGTCATGTTCCACCACAATCAAACTGTTCCCCTGGCGGCGCAAACGCTCTAAAATAGAAAGCAGCATTAAATTATCGCGCGGGTGAAGCCCGATACTCGGCTCATCCAAAACGTAAAGCACGCCCTGAAGCCCCGCCCCCACAGCGCTCGCGAGGCGAATCCGCTGCGCTTCCCCGCCGGAAAGGGTGGCTGCCCCGCGAGAAATCGTAAGATACCCAAGTCCCACCGCTTTCAAAAAACCGAGACGGTTTCGAATCTCTTTAAAAATCTCCTTTCCGACCCGTTCCTCTTTTTCGGACAACACAAGACGATTGAAAAAATCTTCCGAACGGTCAATCGACCACTCGCTGATCTCGTGAATTCCGTGACCGTGAAACCGCACGGAAAGCGCCGCGGGGTGAAGCCGCGAACCCAAACATTCGGGACAAACTTCATCAAGCATAAAACGGCGGAAGTGCGCAATGTGCCATTGCTCCCAAACTTCATTCATCACGGGAATCACACCCGAAAGCGCCGGCTCCCCCTCAATCCCGTATAAAACCGCATGTTTCGCCTCTTCGGACAAATCTTTCCAGGGCGTTGAAAGTGAAAAGTGCTTGCGCTTTGCAATCGCTCTCAACTCTTTCCAGCCGTAACGGGTAAAAATCATATCCCCGTCCGCCTTCTGGCATTTCAGCGCGCCGTCGTTAATGGATTTCGTCTCGTCGGGCACAATCAAACCCGGATCGAATTGATAACTGCGGCCAAGACCCTTACAAGCGGGGCACTGCCCTTTCAGATCGTTAAACGAAAAGAAACGCGGCTCCAACTCGGGAATCGAAATCCCGCAATCCACACACGCAAGCTCCGTCCCCTGCAAGAAATACTCGCTGTCATCCACAAGGAACGCCACGAGTTTCTCGCCGGTAAGGCGGAGCGCCTGCTCGATCGCCTCCCGCACACGGGAAATCCGTTTCCGCTCAAGCACCACGCGGTCCGTCACCACTTCAATCGTATGCTTCTCGTAACGCTCAAGCGGCGGCACCTCTCCGATCGCATAAATCTTTCCGTCCACCCGCACGCGGGAAAACCCTTTTTCCGCAAGCTCGGCAAGCTCTTTCCGGTATTCACCCTTGCGCTCCTGCACAATCGGCGCGAGCACCACCAAATTCCGATTCTCGTAATCCGTATAAAGCCTGTCCACAATCTGATCTTCGGTCTGCGCCCGAATCACCTTCCCGCATTGCGGACAATGAGGCACCCCGAGCCGCGCATACAAAAGACGGTAGTAATCCATAATCTCAACGGAAGTCCCCACCGTTGAGCGCGGATTGCGATTGATCGTCTTCTGGTCGATGGAAATCGTCGGCGAAATCCCGCGGATCGTCTCCACAAGCGGCCGCTTCATAGTTCCGATAAACTGCCGCGCATACGCCGAAAGCGACTCGATAAACCGCCGCTGCCCCTCTTGAAAAATCGTGTCGAAAGCAAGACTCGACTTTCCGGAACCCGAAACTCCCGTAATCACCACAATGGAATCGCGCGGAATCTGAAGATCCAAATGTTTCAAGTTATGTTCATGAGCATCACGAATAATGAGCGAACGAGTCATAATGATTTAACCAAAATAAGATTTAACAAATAAGTGAACAAATGTGCAGCGAATATACAAAAAACCGGCGAAAAAGACAAGGGATCGAGAAATTCGAAATATCTTTCCCCTACCCCAGGACAAAATTTTTTAATGGGCGTGCCCCGGCGCATTTATATAAAACCGGCATGAAAACCGCGCCGGGCCGGCGTGTTTCCGGGCTACCCTCCGGTCGGTGCTGCGCACTGCGCGCAAGCGCGCACCCTCCGCCTGCCTCACGCGAAGAAAAGGCATTCGTATATGCCTCCAGCACGCAAGCGTATTGACGTTGTTTAATAGAATTGCCCGATTATGTAAGACTTTTCAAGTCTGCGGTGATGCTTATTTTACGGCATATACAAACGCCTTGAAAATGTAACTCAAGTTCCTCGAGTATGAAATTTAGGGATTCGGGGCAAAGCGGCGATGAACTTGTTATGGCAAGGCATAGCCCGCGGCCATCCGGACCTTACCGGATCGCCGCACGCGCTCCGCGTTCGCGAGAAATCGCGAACTCAACCGATGCGGCCAAAACGGCGGGCGGAAGCCGGTGAAGATTCTGCGATATTCGCCGGTTGAAGCGAGGAGGATTGCTTCCCCCAACCAATCCAATGAACTTTTTTCACATTTCCGGGAACAAAACCGCATTCCCGTTCGTTAATACTTTAGGCAGGCACGTTGCTTGCCGGAAAAAAAGGTAAACGTATGGAAACCGACAAAAACAACAGCTCAAACCAACTTCAAATACCGGAAATTTTCAAAGGCAAACTCTTTATTGATCCGCGATATGATGAAGCATTCAAAATCCTGTTTAACGATAAAAAACTGCTGATTCACTTCTTAAACGGCATTTTGAAACTCGAAAACGAAACCCAAATCACTGACATCGACTACCTTCCCCAGGAAAATATCGCAGGTTTCACGGATGCGGTCGTCTCGGGACGTTTTGATATCATCGCCAGAACCCAAAGCGAAGAATACATCAATATTGAAATTCAGCAGCAAAAGCATGCTTTCTGGAAAGACCGTGTACTTCTCTATAACGCGCTCCTTATGCTTCAAGCCAAAAAAGACTGGAATGACAAGCAAAAAACGAAACATGGAAACAAGAGTCATTATGTTCCCAGAGTGGTTTCAATTTGGGTTTGTGATTTCAAACAGGGCTCTACCTCTCATTTTCACGATGAGTGGATGCTTTACAGCAAAAATGAGATTGAGAAGAGAGTGAACATCTTGCCTGTGACGAATGGATTAAGCTATATTTTTTTAGAACTCCCGAAGTTCCGCAAGCATATTGACGAACTGACGACGATTGAAGACAAATGGCTTTATTTGTTGAAAACAGCGGGTGACTTACGTTCGGTACCCAAGATGAATGATGAACTGTTTGACTTGGCTTACACACGACTTCGGGTGGATAAACAGAATCAAGTGACCCTTTTGAAACTGGCGGAGAGCATGGTAACACAAGCAGAAATTAATGATTGCAAGACTCTTGCTTTGCAAGAAGGACGTCAAGAAGGGCGTGAGGCCGGGCGAAATGAAAAAGCCAGGGAAATGGCTCGTGAAATGTTGAAAGATAAGGCTTCGATTCGGACAATTTCAAAATACACGGGTCTCTCCGAAGAAGAAATCTTGAAGTTGTAACAACGGCGGCGGTTTTTTAACCCGGTAATACAGCCCTGTTTATTTCTCCGAAGCCGCTTCTTCGAGCATCCTTTTCACACTCTCCGCAAAGGCGCCGAGGCTCGGATCCCGCGCGCCCATTAAAAGAATCGTATCTCCCGCGCGAGCTTCTTTTACCATTTCGCGCGCGCAAGCATCCCGGTCTTCAATGTAAAACGCGAGTCCGCCCTCCTGATTGACATCGGCAGCGAGATCTGCGGCGGAAATATCCTGATTTGCAGAACCGCCCGCGTAATAAATTTTACTGAAATAAAGGCGGTCTTTTTTCTCCGGAACACCGGAAAAATGAAGAGATTCCAAAAACGATTTCTTAAAATCAAAGCGAAGGAATTTGGCAGGTCCAAAACCGTGAGGCTGAAACCACGCAAACACGCGCCCGGATGTGAAAGAGCGCACGCTTTCAATACTCGCGGCGATTTTTGCCGGATTATGCGCAAAGTCGTCCATCAGGTGAACCCCGGCAAAAGTCCCTAAAAACATTTGCCGGCGGAATACGCCTGCAAATGTTTTCAGAGCGGCGGCGCACACACGGAGAGAAACGCCCGCCTGCAAAGCGCACGCCGTCGCCGCGAGAGCGTTCTCCATATTATACTTTCCGGGAAAAGGAAGTTCAAACCGCACCAGTTCCCCGCGGTGGCGCACCCGAAAACGAATCCCTATGCCGGCGCTTTCAAAATCAAGCCCCTGCACACCGCAATAACTTTCCGTACCGAAGTCAAACTCGCGCCCTCTGCTGAACGCTTTGGAAAGCGGGTGCGCATCATTTACAATTAAAATTTTGCCGCGGCTTTCCAGATTCCGCGCAAACTCCGCAAAAATATTTTGAAGCTCCGCAATTTCTTTATGATCTTTATCAATATTCAAAATAAGCCCGATTTCGGGTTTATAACGCACGAGCGTTCCGTCACTCTCATCGGCTTCTACCACAAGCCATTCCCCGTTCCCCGCAAACGCATTTCCGATCATCCCCTGACTCTCAAGACTTACCAAACTTGCTCCCGTCATGAGCGAAGGAGAAAGCCCGGCCTCGGTTAAAATATGGAAAATCATGGCGGTCACGGTACTTTTTCCGCTCGTGCCGCTCACCGCAATCGTTTTCGTATGGTTCGAAATCGCCGCAAGCATTTCACTGCGGTGCCACACGGGAACGCCGAGTTCTTTTGCCTTTTTTAAATCCGGATTGGTTTCTTCGATCGCCGTACTGATTACCACCGCCGAGAGACCCGCATGAATCCCGCTCCCGTCCTGCGTAAAGCATTGAATACCGAGCTGTTCAAGTTGCGCTTTAATCCGCGGAGAATCCTCTCCGAATTGGCGGTCGGAACCGCTCACCGAAAATCCTTTTCCGGCCAAATACTGCGCAATCGCGCTCATACCCACGCCGGCAATACCGATAAAAAAATAAGACTGCGAAGGCTCTAAATTCACGAGGTTCTCCCGGATTATTCCATAGTCGGTTCGTGACCGGGAAGCACGATTTTATCCGGATCTTCCCCGCGTTTAATCGCTTCCCGCACCGCTTTTTTAAGCATTTTTTCCTGTTCCAATTCTTTTTTCCGGGCGAGGCGCTCTTTCTTTTTGACAAACCGTTCCGCCCGCGTTAAGCGTTCTTTACGGGGAACCATCTCCTCAAGCGAAATCATCTCCTCTTCTTCCTCCGGTTCTTCATAACGCATTTTAGCATCGTAACTTTTGAAGAAAACCATTTCCGCATCCGGAATTTCCGAAGCGTAACCCGCGCGCAAAAAGTCGAGAGCCTTTTGAAACACCGGTTCGTGAGGCACTTCAAACGCGAGACGTTTTCCGGTACGCGGGTGAATCAGTTCGATTTTTACCGCCTGCAAATACTGAGAAGGATTCATTTCAAGAAGCGTAGCCGCCCCGTCGCGAATCAGCGGCGGTACGCGCTGAAGACACGTTTCCCGGCCGTCATACTGCGCGTCCCCTACCACCGGGTTTCCCATGTAACGCATATGCACGCGAATCTGGTGCGTGCGCCCGGTTTCGAGCTTGAGGCGGACAAGAGAACAAAACTGAAAGGTTTCTTTCACCTGAAAATGCGTGCGCGCTTCTTTTCCGCCGGAAACCACATTCATCTTTAACCGGTTTCGCGGATCACGCGCCATAGGCGCGTCCACAAGCCCTTCCAAATCCCGGGGGATTCCCCAGACAAGCGCGTGATAAACTCTCGAAAGCGAACGCGT
Source organism: Fibrobacter sp. (assembly GCA_031271785.1). Taxonomy (GTDB): domain Bacteria; phylum Fibrobacterota; class Fibrobacteria; order Fibrobacterales; family Fibrobacteraceae; genus JAISUZ01. The sequence continues at coordinate 35,573 of JAISUZ010000084.1, forward strand.
TTCAAGTTGCGCCGCCAAATGACGATGCGAAAAATCATTTTTAGCCACCACCATCAAGCCCGCCGTATCTTTATCCAAACGATGCACGATTCCCGGGCGGAGCGCGCCGTTCACCGAAGAAAGATTTTCCTTAAAATGGTGAAGAAGTCCGGCGGCAAGCGTACCCCGGTGAACACCGTTTCCCGGGTGCACCACTAAATTCCGAGGCTTGTTCAGCACCACCATATCGTCGTCTTCATAAACAATATCGAGCGGAATCGCTTCGGGTTCCAGCGCAGAAGCCTCTTTTTGCGGAAGGGAAAGAATCTCAAACTCCATCCCTTCTTCAACCTTCAAATTTTTAGAAACCGCTTTCCCGAGTAAAAAAACCTGCGCGGCGGAAATCAGTTTTTGAATGTCGGTTCTCGAAAAATCCTGCAGCTTTTCCTGTAAAAACTTATCAATCCGTTTTCCGGCATCGGCAGCTTCCGCCTTAATTTTCGTCATTCGTTTTCTTCTCTTTTTTCCGGTGAACCGATTTCAAAATGAACGGCGAAAGAAACACGCAAATCACGCTCACCGTAACAAAACTGTCCGCCACATTAAACGTGGGAAACCGCGTCATGATAAAATCGGGAAAATCCGAATCGATAAAATCAACGACTTTTCCAAGACGCATCCGGTCGATAAAATTCCCGCACGCGCCGGAAATAATACCCGCAATCCCAAGGCGCGTGAGCCAGTCTTCTTTATTCGCGGAACGGTAAATCCAAAACAGCACGGCAAGCGCAACGATCGAAAGCACCAGGAAAAAGACCGTGGGAGAAAGAAACGGGATCAAGTCTTGCGGCCGGCTGCTGAAAGCGGCGCCCTCATTGTAAACCAACTGAAAACGGAGAAAATTCCCGAGAGCGGGAATAATCTCACCGTTCGGGTGACCCAAACTATCGGTAAAACGGGAAACCGCCCAAAATTTCGTCAATTGGTCGAGGAGAATCCCGCCCACGCCAAAAGCGATATGAAAGCGGAAATCATTCAAAACAGAAATGCATTTTTTCATGCGCGCATCCTCAGAAATTCCCGGCGGAGCCAGGAATCGGAATAAAAATGAAGCATCGTTTTTCTAATAATTTTCTTCACGGCTACACGGGAAATCTTCAGTTTTTGTTCGGAAAGGAAAAGGTTTTCACCCTTCCCGATCACTCTCAAATTTTCTGCCGCCATAAAAAGAGGCCAAAGGCAAAACAAACGAATCCGGGCGTATCGCCGCGGAATCCGGAGCGTATAATCGAGAGCGTCTTTGAGATGCCCCCACGCCTTTTGAATCAGCGCGTCCATCACCTTGCCTTTCTTTTCTATGGGAACACCGGGCGAAAATAAATCCGGAGAATGCGGAATCCCAAATTCCCGGCAAAGAGCTTCCGGAACAAAACAAACTTTCCGCGAAGCATCTTCGTGAATATCCTTGATAATGTTCGTCACCTGAAGCGAAAGCCCGAAACTCACATCCAGTTTTCTCATCGCCGCCGCGCGTTCTTCCGAAATCGCCGGGGCGCTTACGATAAAAAGTTCGGTCAATAATTTTCCGACAATGCCCGCGACATAATAACAGTAATCATCCAACTCGGCGACCGTTTCGAGCGTGAACCAGCCTTTCGCAAGGCGCGCCTCCTGCTTCAGCGCATACTTAGCCATTCCGCCGCACATCTCCTGAACCACATTCGAAACCGGTCTCACATATTTGAGAGGCAGCAGCGGAAGCAACGAAACCACCGTTTCCGTATTCACGCAAAGTTCGTAATTCGGATCTGCCGAAGTGCGCCAACTCTCCGGAAGCGCGTTCAGAAAATCGCGGAGCGCGGTTTCATGATAACCGCCGTCTTTAAAAACACCGGCAAAAAGCCCGAGAAGCGCCTCTTTTTGCAAAGCGGGCAAAACAGGATCGTCTTCCACCGTATCTGCAATCCGCAAATACAGATAAGCGAGAAGCACCGCTTTCTTAAGATCACCCGAAAGCACATTGATATTGAGCGCGAAAGTCCGCGACACCAAAAGAAGCATTTTGTCTGCGTAAGCGAAATTTTCCTTAGAGCGAACCGGATTCATTTTTTTCCTCTTCCTCGCTCCATTCTTCTTCTCTTACTTTTCCGGAAACAGCCATAGCTTTCACATACTTTAAAAAACGATGCCGCTTATCGGCCTTTAACAACAAATAATTAAACTTCCATGTCGTTCGGTTTTTCAGTTCCGTTTCGGAAAACGCATGCTCGTAGTCCTTAGCCAATTGACCATTCAGAAAGTAATAACAATCGACTTCGAGGTTCGGCACATAAGCCACGGATTTACGGAACAGAAACCAAGCGAGAAAAGCAAACGGAAGCGCCAAAAACGGTGCCACGGGAGCGATTTGAGAAATATTATGCCAAAGAGAAATCACGGCGGAACAAACCGCAAGCAAGACAATAAAGACAGTCCCCACGCGGGTCCAATTTTGCCTGACGCTGCTTTCCTTCCACCACAGGGGGATATACATCCAGGATTTCCCTTTTTTGATCCTTTTTTTCAATTCCAAAGGATACGCAACGTATCTGGACCAGAAAAAAAGTCCGAACCAGAAGATGAGGGTCACACCGAAATAACCGACCCACCGAAGAATAATACCTTGTTCATGCGTCATGATGGCTCAATAATAATTAAATTGTTCACTTTAATGGTTTTGGACTTTCAGTTTAGGAAAGAGTATGCTCCTTCAATGGGAAAAATGTTTAGGACTTTTGCGCGGTAAGGTTTCTGAGAGCGTCTTCACGGAGTTCGGCGATTTAAAAATTTCCTCGTGCGCAGGTAACCGCTGTCTCATAATTGTTCCTCACGGAAAAGATCCGAAGGCCGTGCTTCCTTACAAACCGTTATTCGAACTTTCATGGCAGGAAGCCAACGGAAGTAAGGTGGAATTTGATTTTCAGCGGCTCCCGGAAACCCCGCAGAATTCCGCCGCCAAACCGAGCTTCATCGAAGGCTTTACCCCAAGTGTCAAACTCTCCCCCGATTACCGTTTCGATAATTTCGTGGTGGGCGATAAATCGCAGCTCGCATTCAGCGCTGCCTTTGCCGTCGCCGAAAACCCAAACGGCAACAAATACAACCCGCTATTTATTTACGGCGCCTCCGGGCTCGGAAAAACACATCTCCTCCAAGCCATCGGAAACTTTGTGCTGGAAGAAGACGCCAATAAACGCGTACGCTACGTCACCGCTTTTGATTTTCAGCAGGAATATGTGAACAGTCTCCGGGCGCAGCGCGCGAACGAAATGTCCGCCTACTACCGCGAAGAAGTTGATGTCCTTTTGATTGACGACATCCAGCACTGGAGCGGCAAAGACGAAACGCAAAACGAATTCTTCCATATATTTAACGCGCTTCACCAAGCCGGAAAACAAGTCGTACTCACCTCCGACGCACCGGCATCCGAAGTAAAAAGTCTCTCCGACCGCCTTGTGAGCCGCTTCTCGTGGGGGCTCACCGTCGATATCCAACCGCCGAATGTGGAAACGCGCGAAGCGATCCTCCGAAAAAAAGCGGAAAGCAATCACCTGGACATCAGCGACGATGTGATCGTGTTCCTCGCAGAAAGTATTGAGAGTAATGTTCGTTTGCTTGAAGGCGCCATATTAAAACTCATGGTGCAATCAAGCGTATCGCAGCAAGACATCGACCTCAACATCGCAAAACGTGTGGTCGCCGAAATGATCCCGACCATCAAACGCCATGTAAACAAAGACTCCATTATTCATGCGGTCTGCAATCATTTTGAAGTCTCCGAAGATAAACTTTTGGAATCCGGCCGCGGCACCAAAGAAGTCGCTCATGCGCGCCAAATCGCCATGTTCCTCATGAAAAAATTCACCACCCTGAGTTTGAAAAGCATCGGGATCCGGTTCGGCGGCAGAGACCACTCCACCGTAGTTCACGCCATCAAGACCGTCGAAAAAGAAATTCAGAACGACCCGGCTTTTGCAAGAACCATCGACACGCTGAAAAGCGCGATCCACGATTAAGGCGTATTCAACTCACCACTTCGCGAGCGCGTTCGTAATAATTAATTCCTGCAATCTCTCCACCGCCCGGGCTTGCCCGTGGCGGTCTTCCGTTTCATTAGCGAGAACATCGTACACGCCGTCCGCCGACAAATTTTTCCCTTCATAAATCATGCGGTCGCGCACATTATCATAAAAACGGACGTTCACCCGCATCGTCACGCGGTAAGTCTCCACCAAGTCGCTTGCGCTGTAATTCTCGGGACGGTTCGTATAACTTAATAAGGTAATCTCGAAATCCGCATTCGCGTTTTCATTCACCATCCGCACCGAACTCGCGTTCTTCCGGAAAAGTTCCACAATCCCGTCGCGCAGCACGTTCGCAAGCACCGGATCAAGCGTCTTATTGTCCACTTCGTAAATCTTCACGGTTTTGATATAGCTCGGGAGCGTACTCGCCGTAAAACTGTAACACCCGGAAAGCACCAACACCACAAAAGAAACCAAAAACAGAAAACTCTTTTTCATCATGCACCAAAACTACATATTTCTCTGTTTTATTATGAACCAAATACCGGTAAAATAACACCGGGTATCCAATAAACACGGGATTTCAATTTATACCGAGAATTTTTAAACACAAAATGCGACAAAGAGTTTGGGCGTGCCCCGGCGCATCCACCGTCACCGTGATCTTGAATACGCCATACGGAATCCCGTCATTCTGATGCGCCGGGTCGGCGCGGCTACGGGCTACCCTCCGGTCGGTGCTTTGCACCGGCTTCGCCGCCCTCCGCCTGCCTCACGCGAAGAAAAGGCATTCGTATATGCCTCCAAAAACATTGTCAGCACGCAAGCGTATTGACGTTGTTTTTTACCGCATATACAAATGCCTTGAAAATGTAAAATACCACTCCCGCGCGATTCCA
>JAISUZ010000069.1 GCA_031271785.1 Fibrobacter sp.
TTTCAATTGTGAATCGAAATCCGGAATCACATTTCTATTTATGCATCAATATTGATCGTGTTTGCATGTAAGACTTTTTAAGTGTGCATCGCAACTTTGTCCCAATTCCCTAAATTTCATACTTGAGGAACTCAGTAGCAATTTTTTATCTCTAAGCGCGGTTCTCAATACTTTTTTCAAAACCTTTAGGCTGGAAGCCGCTCCGGTTTGGAAACCAGGTGGCGGCGCACATTGAGAATACTTTTTATACCGGAGCGAACTGTATTGATGCGCAAAAAGTGTTGGAATTGCGCGAAAACACGTGAGGCAGGCGGAGGGTGCGCGCCTTCGGCGCGCAGTGCGCAGCACCGACCGGAGGGCAGCCCGGAGACACGCCGACCCGCGCTTTGCGCGGGGCACGCCATTCCTTTTTTCGTTTTTATCCTCAAAACGGCGGGACTTTTATCTCCGGATTAAAGAATTTTTTATAGCTTTTAGGTACGACACCTAAAGATTGCAATTTTTGTGCTGATTTTCCGTACTTTTCTTTCCCCGGTTCTTTTTTTTTGATTATTTTGGTGTTAAATTTGAAAATGACTTAAGTTAAAGGAATTTTAAATATGGTTCAAGATAACGAAGAAGAATTTGAAGAAGAAGTCGTTGAGTCTGCTCCGCAGGTGCACGATTACAGTGAACGCTATGTGCTGATTTGGGAACCGGATGACGATCGCCGCCGGGTGACTCTCGAAGCCATTTCCGATTTGCTGATCGGCGCTTCGGTGAAAGCGGTGCGTACCGAGGAAGAGGCTCTCGAATCTTTGAATTCGGGTGAATTTGATACTTTCGTCGTTGATTTTTATACCGATGGTGTTTCTTCGAGCGATTTCATTAAAGCGGTAAACAATACTCCCGATGCTATTTTAGTGGCGCTTTCCATGGCTTCGTTTTCGCTTGAAGAAACAAACCGTTCCAAGCAGGAACCGCTCCGAAGACTTTTTGATGTTGATAAGGCCTCTCAAAAACCGCTTGAAAACCCAGAAGCATAAAGTATGTCTTCGTTAAGCTCTTCAGTGACTCTTCGCGAGGTGAGTAAGATTTACCCGGGAAATAAAGTTCCGGTGGTGAATTCGTTTTCGCTGGAGATTCAGGAAGGGGAATTTCTCGTGTTAGTGGGGCCTTCCGGCTGCGGGAAGTCTTCGATTCTTCGTATGATCGCCGGGCTTGATGCGCCTTCGAGCGGAGAAATTCTTATCGGAGATACGCCGGTGGATCGTCTTTTGCCCAAAGACCGCGATATCGCTATGGTTTTCCAGAATTACGCGCTTTATTCCCACATGACGGTGAAGGAGAATTTGGAGTTCGGACTCCGGGTGCGCGGCGGTATTTCGGCTGCAGAGATCGAAGAACGTGTTCGGGAGACTTCCGAAACGCTTGAGCTGAATGATTTGCTGAACCGCAAGCCGGGACATCTTTCCGGCGGGCAGAAGCAGCGAGTCGCTTTGGGCCGGGCTTTTATTCGCAAGCCGAAAATTTTTCTTTTCGACGAGCCGTTCTCGAACCTGGATGCGAAAATGCGGAGCCTGATGCGGGTGGAGCTTGGGCGTTTGCACAGCCGGCTGCAATCGACTATGATTTTTGTGACTCACGATCAAACGGAAGCGATGACGATGGGAAGCCGGGTCGCCTGCCTGCAGGAAGGGCGCTTGATGCAGCTCGGAAATCCGATGGAGCTTTACCGGAATCCGGCGAGTGAATTTGTCGCTACGTTTATCGGGAGTCCGGTGCTGAACCTTTTTACGGTGAAACGCGTTCCGAACGGGATGCATATTGAGCAGGCGAAGATTACGCTTCCGGTTCCCGCGCGGCTTGAAAATGTTTTGAATGCGAAATCGCGGATCCGTCTTGGAATCCGCCCCGAGTTTGTGCGTATCAGCGTGGGGCAGGAAATTTCACTTCCCGTAGTGGTGGAGGTGGTGGAACCTCTCGGGCCTTCTACTCTTGTTTATGTGCGCTGCCAGGACCTGAATCTGGTGACGCGGGTTTCTGTGGAAAAGACTTGCGAAGTCGGAGACCGGTTGTTTATGACGTTTTCCGAAGAGCATTTTTACGCTTTTGATATTTCTTCCGGAGAACGAATTCTTTGAGGGCGCCCGGGTTAAAAAAGATTAAGAAAGCGCTCGGCATCGGTTTGATTCTGAGCGTTCTTTCTCCTTTTCTCCTTTCCTGCCGTTCGCATGATCATCGCATTACTTTGCATTTATGGATTATGCCCAACAGTCTTGATCCTGTGGTCGAGATGAAAAGAGCGCTTCGCGATTTCGAACTTGAAAATCCGGGGATCCGGGTGGAAGTTTCCGTTTTCGACTGGACGGTGGCCTGGACAAAAATCACGACCGCCGCCACAACCAAAAACGGTCCGGACATTGTTCAAATGCCGACTACCTGGGCGGCGGCCATTACGGAAATGGATGCTTTGCTTGCGCTGGATTCTCTCTTGGAATCCGTGGGCGGCGATTCGGTTTTTGTGGAAACCTCCATGAAATTTGCAAGGCCGGTCGGTTCGGACAGCGTGACGAGCATTCCCTGGTTTCTCGACGTGCGCCCGCTTTACTACCGCAAAGACGTACTGAATCAATTGCAAGTGAATCCCGAAGATATTCGGACTTGGGAAGATTTTAACGAGGTTCTTCAAAAAATTCTCGATGCCAAGATTGTCATTGAAGGAAAAGAAGTGGCTCCTATCGGTTACCCCGGAAGGGGCGATATGAATATGGTGCATAGTTTTGCGCCTTGGATTTGGGGGAGCGGCGGTGATTTTTTGGATTCCGCCATGACCCGCAGCCGCCTCGCCGATGAAGAATCCATCCGGGGTATTTTGGCGTTTCTGGATCTTGTGCGCCGTGGGTTTAACAATCCCAATAATTTGGAAAAGACGATGAGTCAGGTGAGTTCGGATTTTGACGAGGGCCGGCTCGCATTTTGGTTTGATGCTACGAATAAAACCATTTTTCTGAACAGTCCCCGCTTTTTAGGCGGTCAGGGAATGGGAGTGACGGCGAGAAATTATTCCTGCATGCTTCCTCCGGTAGCTTCTTTGGAACATGACGCCTATTATTTTGCCGGCGGTTCGAACCTTTCCGTGTTTAAGTTTTCCAAACACCCGAAAGAATCCGCGGCTCTTGTGCGTTATCTTTCCACACGTTCTGAAGTCGCGCTTTACATGTCGCGCATTTCCGGTTTTTTGCCCGCCCTTAAGGACACCTACGAATACTCTTACTTTCAGGAAGATGAAAAGCGGCGGATATTTCAGAAAATGGTTAAGAGTTCAAAGTCTTACCCGGCGGTTTCTTTTTGGGGAGAAATCGAAACGAATATTTTATTGCAGCACTTCGGCAATATGTTCGATTTAATCGCCGCCGCTCCCTGGGGAACCTGGCCCGAAGAGGGAATTATCCGGGAAATTCGCGCCGCCGACCGTGAAATCAACGAATTAATCCGGAAACGTCAATCGCTCAGGTAACAGGATGAAGTTTCCGATTCCCAAAAGATTCAAAAACCGGCTTGGAAAAATCTTTTTCCTTTCTCCTTTATTTCTTTTTCTGACGTTTTTTTTTCTGATTCTCCTGTTGGGAATCGGTGTGAGTTTTTTAGGAAATGAAAAGTCGATTATTGATTTTTTTCAAAAAGCTCCGTTTGTAGGGTTTGCCAATTATGAAGAAATTCTTCTTTCGAAAGATTCTTCCTTTTTAGGCGGGTTTTTAAACGCGCTTCGCAATTCGGTTATTTATACGATATGCGTGAGTACCGGCTGTGTGGTTTTAGGGCTTTTCGGCGCGGTTTTAATGCAGCAGAATTTCAAAGGAGTCGGGTTCCTGCGTTTTCTACTTTTGCTTTCCTGGGTGGTGCCGACTTATGTTGTCGGGATTCTTTGGGGGTTCATGTGGCAGCAAAATGAAGGAGTCATTAATGTTTTGTTATTTGATGTTTTGCATTTCGACGTGATTACGAGCTTTATCGGCGCCGGATGGGAATACCATGCGGGAAAATTGATTAAACCGCGATGGCTTACCGGTCAGAATACCATTTGGGCGATTATCGTTCCTACAATATGGCGTTCCTGGCCTTTTTATATGATGATGTTTTGGGTCGGACTTTCTTCGATTTCCAGAGAAACTTATGAGAACGCGGAAATTGACGGCGCCGGGAAAATCAGCGCGTTCTTTAATATCACGTTACCGCAGTTGCGCCCCATTTTTGCTTTAGTCATTTTGCAAAGCGTGGTTCTGAATATGTACAGTTTTAATTTAGTGGCGATGATGTTCGGAAACGGCTCGGGTTTTCCCGGCAAATTCGGCGATTTGCTGATGACTTTTATTTACCGCGCTACTTTTCAGACGTGGAATTTCGGGCTCGGCGCTGCGTTAAGCACTCTTTTTATGGGCGTGATGCTTTTTGCCGTGTTTTTTTGGTACCGGTTATTCCGCGAGGATATATAAATGGTGCGGGTCATTGCCGTTATTTTCGCACTGCTCAACACTTTTCCTCTCTTTTGGATGGTGTGGAGTTCCCTTATGGGGAATACGGATATTCTTCAAGGGAATTTTATTCCCGAACCTTACCGCCGCGATGTTTATTTTTTCCAGCCGGTAGAAGGCGTCGGTTCGGTGGCGGCAACACTGAACGGGCAGCTTTATATTTACCCCGAGGGTTCGCTTGATAAAAAAGAACGCGAGTCCTGGAATTTTCATACGGTTTCTTCAAGTTACGCGTTAAAGGATAAAGATCTTTATGTTTTTTCCGCCGATGAAGCTTTGATGCTTTTTGATTTGGAAACAAAAACGGAAGTCCGGAAATGGGACTGGTCTTTTTTTGAGCAAAGCTTTAAAGAAGCGGACTTTACTTTCTTTTATCCTATTCCGGATGCCGTTCCCGAAGTGCAGTGGCAGCGCCTTTCCAAACTCTTGAATGAAACGCCGCTGGTTTCCGGAGGCGATTCGGTTTATACGCTCTCAAGTTATCTTTCCGAACCTTTCCCGACAAACGATTCGATTTTGATTTCCTTGAATTATGTTTTGAATCAGCCGCCTATTCTCCGCGAAATTCTTTCCCGCTGGGAAAAAGAAAAGGATTGGCTGAATCCGGTGATTTTGGAATTGTTCAAAAAAACGCACCGCACGCCAAAAGAAGAACGTGAACTTTTCCGGTGGTGCCTTGCGGAAAAAATCCCGCATGCCATCACCAGTTTCCGGCAAATTGCCTGGGAAAATATTTGGGTGAACCGTTTGCCGCAAAGCGAGCACGGACTTTCGGTCAAGTGGGCCGGGCATTATTTGTGCATGGGCATTTGGTGGGAGGCTTTTCCGGGAGTGGCTGTTTTGGATTCGAGAAATCCGAATAAACTGCGCTGGATTACGATACATCAAGGACTCCCGACTTCTGCGATTCAAAATATTATTCCGGTTTCCGATACCGAAGTATTGTTGATTCACGATTACGGATTTTCGCTTTTGGATGTGGAAACCGAAACGGTTCTCCGCAATTATTCGTTCGGTGAGAGCGGGCTTCCGCCGTTTTTCGGGCGTGATTTGCGCAGCGCGAAAGTGGGGAATTCCGCGATTCTTTTCACTTACGGAAACGAGATTTTCTTTTTTGATTTCCGCGCCGGAAAGGTACTCCATCATTTATTCAGCGACGAGGGCGGATTTTATTCCAATTTGAGCGCGATTCATGTGGTGGGCAATCAGGTTTATTTCGGTTTTTCCGGAGGGGTGATGGAAATTTCACTCCTGGATTTCCTTTATTCCGACATCGAAAACAGCCGCATTTACAGCGGTTATGTGAGAAATTTTGCTGATACCTCGGTTCGGGAAAACGGAGTGGTTACGAGTATTTATGTGCAGGAAAATCAAATTTGGATCGGTACGATTTCCGGGCGCCTTGCCTTGATTGATAAAGTGACCGGAGAAAGTACTCCCGGATTCCTCCCGAAGGGAAACTTCTTTTTGCATTGGAGAAACTATCAGGACCTTTTGAGAATTATTCCTTTCCAAACGTTTATTTTTAATTCTTTCGTGGTTTGTTTTTCTTCCATGCTGATTGTAATGTTTTTTGCGACTTTCAGCGCCTATGTACTTACGCGTGTACGGCGGAATTTGAACAATGTGATTCTTATTACGCAGGTGGTTCCCGTTATTTTGTATTTGATTCCCCTGTTTTTGATTTTTGCCGCCGTGCAGCAGCATTTTGACATTCATCTTTTAAATTCAAAAGCCGGTATGATTTTTGTCTATACGATTCTTTTTTTACCGCCCGCCATTTGGATTTTGAGAGGTTTTTACCTGATGCTTCCGCGGGAACTCGAAGAAGCGGCGTTGATGGACGGTTGTTCTCGAATCGGCGCTTTTTTCAGGGTTACGTTGCCTGCCGTTTTTCCGGGAATTGCAGCTACAGGGATTTACGTCTTTCTGCTCGCTTGGGACGAACTCATGATTTCCTGGGCGTTATCTTCCGACATTAATTCGGCGACGATTCCCGTAGGGATTCGTTTGTATGCCGGGCAGTTCGGTTCCCGTTTCGATCTTCTTATGGCGGCGGCGACTCTTTCCACTATTCCGGTATTTCTCCTCTTCTTTTTAATGCGCCGCCAAATTTATTACAGAATTTCGGGCGCGCCGGCTTCCGAGAAACAGCGCGGGTTTGTCGGAAAACATTCCAAAGAATAAGTTCCTTCCCGGAACCGGAGTATGATGCTTCCGTTACTCGCGGTGTTCAGCCAGGGAATTTGAAGGGTACGGAGTCTTTCCGTGACATCTTTGCTCGGGTGCCGGTAACGGTTGTTTTTTCCGGAAGACACCGCGGCGAAATCCGGACCGACGGCTTTGAGGAACGCTTCGGAATTGGATGTTTTGGAGCCGTGATGTCCGAGTTTTAAGAAGTTACTTTGTACCGGAATATCGGTTTGTAAAATTTCGGATTCTCCGAGGACGGTTACGTCGCCGGCGAGGAGCGCGCTTCCGCCGGCACCCCGGATATGAATCACGAGAGATTCTTCATTGGTGCCGCGGCAAAGTTTGGGATCCGGGTGGAGAAAACGCATTTCCCAAAGACTCGGCTTCATTCCGGGCAAAGACGAAAACTCCGTAAAAGTAAGCCCGCGCCTCAGATCGCGTACCGGAACTTTGTTTTCCAAAGCCGCCGATAAAACTTGAATCCATTCCGGTTTTCTATCAAAACGCGCGCATTCGCTGATCCAAAGTTCTTTGACCGGAAACGATTTCAAAAGCGTTTTCGCGCCGCCGAAATGATCGGCATCCGGATGCGTGATGATAAGCGCTTCGAGTTTAACCACGCCTGCGCTTCTTAAAAAAGGAATGATTTTATCCTGAGCGGCATCGCGTTTTCCGTTCACACCCGCATCCACAAGAAACGCTTTTTTCCGAGGACTTTCAATGAAAATACAATCCGCTTGCCCGGCGTCTAAAACGGTAATCGACCACTCCGGTTTTAACTTGATTTTGATTTGTTCGTAAGCAAAGAGAGCGCATAGGGAAATGAGCGAATAGAGTGTGATTCGCCTCGAAAGGGCGTTTTTGGAAAATGAAGAAACCGCAAGCAAAGGAATCGTACTCAAAAAGAGAATTTCAAGCGAAAACGGACCGACGGTAAGCATGGCTCCCGGAGATTCCGACAAGTGTGAAGTGATCCACACGGCGGCTCTTAAAAAGAACGCGCTTGCGTCGGCGAAAAGAAAACGGATAATATCTGAAGGAATGATAACGGCGAAAAGTCCGGACTGCATGGCGCAGGAAATCAGCGGTACCACGAAAATATTCCCGAGTAAAGAAACGGGGGAAAGCGATTTGAAATGGTAAATCAAAAAGGGCGCGGTGGATACGGTAGCGGTGAGAGTGACCCAGGAGGATTGTAAAAAGAATGATTCCGGAGCGGAAAGCCATGGGTGCTTTTTTAATTTTCGGGAAACGCGTTGGAGCGGATAAAGTTTTTGCCCGGTGATAATGCCTGCGGTGGCGGCGGCAGAAAGTTGGAACCCGGCGTTCCCTAATTCTTCGGGGCGGAAAAAACAAATTAAAAGCAGCGCCACGCCGAGACTGTTTAAACCGTCGGTTTTTCTCTGAAAAAGCGCCGCGGCTTGAATCACGATAAACATAAAAACCGCGCGCGTCACGGGCGCCGAGCCTCCCGTGACCGGAATATAAATCAGGAGCAAAAGAATTGCGCATACCCGGACGGCTTGGTGCGGGAGCGGAGTCGCTTTTAAAAAGAGCATTAAAATACCCGAAAGCAGCACCACATGAAACCCGCTGATGGAAAGCACATGAATCAGCCCGGTTCTCCTGAAATCCTGTTGTAAAATCTCCGGAATGCCGGAACGGTCCCCGGCGAGGAGTCCTAAAATAAAACCGCTTTCCGCCGCACTCATCCGGGCCGTCAAACGCGATTTAATCCACCGGCGGAATTGGAGAAACGATCTTTCGGGAACCCATGCGGAATGAAAAATTTCCATGCTCTTCATTTTTCCGTGGGCGGTAAGCCCCGCGCTTTCGAGCCATTGAGGCGCATTAAACGAACCCGGTACGGTCGGCGGCCGGCTCGGGTACCACTCGGATTTCCAAAAAATCGAATCTCCAGGAAGCGGCGTGAGAGAATCGGAGAGGGTTAGCCGCAATTTCCCGAAATCCGTGGATAGAATCACTGCGTTTCCGTTTGAGCGGGGGAGTAATGCTTCCACAAAGCCTTTCCCTGAGGTGGGAATTTTTCCGGTAGAAAACGCTTCGTGTTCTTTTTGCGGATGAAAGCAATAAAAAAGAAAAGCGAGGCATGAGAAGAACAGAACGCATTTTCTCGCAAAAGGGGTGAGAAAAGCGATAAAAATGAAAGTTAAAATGAAAAACGGAATTGCGAATTCCGGAAAATAAAACGGAATGGAAATTAAAACGAAGCCGGAGAATGAGGCGAGCGCCGGCCTTTCGGAAAGCGGACGAAAAAAATCCCTGAAAAGAGGCGGTATCGTTTTAACGCGTAAAAGTGTTTGCCGGATTTGGTTTTTTATCATAAGGCTTATTGCTATATTCAAAAGGGTTCTACTGATAAAACGTTTGAAACGGCTTTTTGGGAATAAAAAAATGAAAAAAAAGATTTTTTCCCTGATTTTTCTTTTTTTTATGGCGGGTTGCTTTGACCCGGCTTCTTCCGGCGTTTCCGATTCGGAACTTCTCCCCCGTGCGGGCCTGACCCGGGCGGCTTACCCCAATGATCGCGCGGAAAATGATTCGCTTGCCGAAAATCTTGCCGAAGGCGTGCTTCTTCAAGTTCACCCGGGGGCGGATTATCAGCTTTCATTTCAAAAGGACGGTCCTCATCCGAGTCCCGAATTGCAATTATACCGCGTGATTTTCAATAGCGACTCCACCCGGTACCGGCTTCGGCAGGTGCGGCGGTTGAAAGCAAAAGAGGCGGACGGGCGGTTTATTTATTCTTTCACTTGCGAAGAATCTTCCCACACCTATTGGGCGGCCACGCTTGCGGATGCTTCTGGGAATTATTATACGGGAAAAGTCCGGGATTTTTTATTTGAAGGAAAGGGGAGTTACTCCGAACGCTTTAACCTGAATTTGATCGTTACCGGAAAGTACGGCGGTACGGCGGATTTGCTTTCGGTCACGGAACTCGCCGCCGAAATTTTAAGCGCGTTTCGAACCGATCTCGCGCCGGGAGGGATTCGGATTGATACGATTTTTGTACAAAATGCGGAAAATCATCCGGTGTTCGGATCGAAATATTCTTCGGAAAAACCCTGGCTTGCCGGAACCTCGTCCAAAGATTTTTTAGTGACGGAACTCGGCGGCTGGGGCGCTCCGCCGGAATATGACGCGCTGGATTTGGTACTCGTGCACCGCATTGATGCGGAAAGCGTACTGGGAAATTCTCTTCTTTTCGGCGGTTCGCTCGGCGGCGGCAGAGGGAGTACCGTGGTCATCGGCACGCATTTTATTCAGGGTTCGGAGGAATTTGCCCTGGACTCGAAATCTATTGCCCATACGGCGCTTCATGAATCCGCTCATTTCTTTGGAGTGCGGCACACCTCGGCAACTTTATCGGATTTGGAAAACGAAAATGATTTCTCGAACAACGACGACGGACTGGATGATACACCGTTTTGTATGCTGATAAATTCTTTCTCCAAAAAAAACAAACTCCCCAGCGATTTTAAAATTTTCCCGCGTATCTTTTCCGCGCAAGCCTTAGCGCTTTCGTGCCCGGATGAAAACAATATTATGTTCCCTTATACGATCGACGGAGTGGAATCTATCGGATTCTCAAAGGAACAATTGCAGCAGATTCGCGGGAACCTTAGTATTTTAAAACACTAAATTACCGGATTTCAATTTTTGAATACCCGTTCCCTTGGGGAATAATTTCAATATGGGTGGCGATACGTTCTTTCAGTTCCGCCAAATGAGAAATCACGCCGATCAGTTTGCCTTCGCTCTGTAAACCGTTGAGAGCGGAGAGAGCTAAATCCAGGTATTCCGAATCGAGCGTACCGAAACCTTCATCGATAAACATCGTGTCGATTCGCATATTTTTGCTCGCCATATTCGAAAGTCCGAGCGCGAGCGAAAGCGATACGATAAATTTTTCACCGCCGGAAAGGTTTTGGGCGGTGCGTTCCTCTCCGTTTTGGAATTGATCGATAACGGAAAGTTCAAACGGATTCGAAGCGTCTCCGGTACGCTTTAAAATATAACGGTCCGACATTTTTTGCAGTTCGCGGTTTGCAAGCAGAGTGAGATTTTCAAAAGTGAGCGCTTGGGCGTAATTCCGGAATTTTTTGCCGTCGGCTGCTCCGATCAATTTGTTCAAATTTTCCCATTGAATGCTGATTTTTTGCTGCGCTTCTTTGGCCGCCGATTTTTCCCGGCTGATTTTCAGCAGGCGTTCGTTTTCTTTTAAGGATTGTTTATGAGCGCCGGTTTTCCGTAAAAAGTCTTCGGCCTTTTGCTTTTTCTCCCGCTTTTCCGATTGCAAATCTTCAAGCGTTTTCCCTGCAAAAAGTTTTGCCTTTTCGGCATTCTGTTCCCGTTCCAGATTTTGCTTTTCTTTTTGAAGGTTTTCAATATTTGATTTTTGCGCCTCCGCTTGCTTTTGCTTTTCTTGAATCAATGTTTTAAGGCGGGTGATTTCGTTACTGAACCCGCTCATTTCATTTCTTTTAAGTTCGATTCCGGATTTTATTTGAGGAATCGCAGAATCTCTGAGTAGTGCAATCTCACCCTCTAATTTTTCCGCCGCGGTGATTTTTTCTTTGATAATATGATATTCGTTTAATTTTTGTTCACGGATTTGTTTTAACCGGCGAATGCAATCTTCGTTTTCCGAAATTTCAAAACCGAGATTTCCGGTTTCCGGCAAGCGCTGTGTTATTTTATTTCTGCTTTCGGTTATTTGCAGCGCCGTTTCCCGATTATTGGATAACGCGTTTTTTTGATCGCTCTCGAGCTTCGCAAGCCGTTTCTCATCGTTTAAAAGATCCCGGTTCAAATCTTTCAATTCCTGATTTTTCGTTTTTAATTCGCTTTCTTTTTCATCAACTTCGGGAATGTTACCTTGGGCAAAAGGGTGTTCCAAAGAACCGCACAAAGGGCATGCTTTGCCGTCTTCAAGTATTTTTCGCTGTTCTTCATAATTTTGAATGGTCTTTCTCAGCGTAATAATTTCCTGCAGTTGCGCGATTTCTTTTTGCCGGGATTCCGCCCATTTTCGATTCGCTTCTATTTTTGCCGATAGCGCTGCTATTTCCTTTGTATTTTCTTCGATTACTTTGCGGTTCTCTTCGAACTTCCTCTGATTTTCGATAATTCGTTCAATATCGTTCGTTAAAAAACCGATCTCTTTGCCGAATCCGGTGATTTTCTCCTTTTCCCGGTGATAATCCGATAACGGTTTGTGATTCAAGACTTCGGTTAAGGCGGTCTTTTGCACTTCCAACTCTTTATTCTTTTGTACTTCCCGTTCGGTTTGCAGCCGGAGGTTTTTTTCGGCGAGGGAGAACGAATCGGTTTTGACATTCAGATCTTTTCCGGCGCTCTCAATTTCAGTCTCTAACAAGCGGGCGGCATTCACTGCGGCATGGAGCGCCTTATTTTTTTCTTCGATAATGGTATCGAATTCTTTGAGTTTCTCAAACAGAATTTCAATGACCTGTAACTCTTGATCCGTCTCCGTTTTCTGTTTTTCAAAACCGGCGATTTCCGCTTCGATTTTTTCGATAGCCTCTGCTGGGAGAGTACGGATTGCCGCAAGTTCAATATCGGCTTTTTCCAGTTTTTGACTTTCCATTTTATTCCGCTCAAAAACATGCTTTGAAATTTCGCCGTAAATCTCCGTACCTGTGATTTGTTCCAGCAATTCGCCTTTCTCGCCCGGACTTGCCTGTAAAAATGCCGCGAAACTCCCTTGCGCAAGAAGAATCACTTTTGTGAACTGTTCAAAATTAAGTCCTAAAATCTCTTCGATTGTTTCATCGACCGTTTTCTCATCTTTGTTCCTTTTCGCTCCTTTGATGGAAATTTTATCGGCGATGATATGATTGTTTTCATCGGCCACGCAACGCTCAATCTGTTTTAAATTCCCGGTCTTCGTACATTCCTGTTTCCAGCTCGCCTTCCATTTTTTCCCATTACATTCGAAAATAATTTCGGCAAAACAATCGCTGGCGCCGCGAGTCATTAAATCATTGCTTGCACCGGTCACATCCACGCGCGGCGTTTTTCCGTATAACGCGAGAGAAATCGCATCCAAAACGGAACTCTTACCGGAACCCGTTTTGCCCGTAATCGCGAAAATCCCGTTATCGGTGAATCCGGGCGCTGTGAAATTGATATTCCAAACGCCGGCAAGCGAGTTAATATTTTTCAAATTCAATTCTAAAATTTTCATGTTTATTCTTTCTCGCCGGTATCGTGAATTTCACTCAAAATTTCGCGGTATAAAATTTCCAATTCCTGCATTTGCTCGTCCGGGAAATCCTTGTCTTCGAGCAGTTTCTTAAAAACTTCCAATTCATTCAATTCTTCGAGGCTTTTTTCCGTATGTTCTTTCGTTAAAACCCGGTCTAAATACTCTTTATTCTGAATCTTCAAAACTTCGATATTCGAATCGTTCAGTTGTTCGGAAACCCACGGACTCAAATTTGAAAAAAGTTCATGACCATCGTAAATCACTTCGATCCAAACGGATTCTCCGCTTTCTTTTAACTCGGAAAGCCTCTTCGCAATGAAATTCTTGTCGCCTTTCACGGACTCCAATTTTTGAAAAACGGGAATTTCAATCTTTTGTATTTCATTCTTTTCAAAATCCGCGACGATCACGTTTTTTATCTGTTTAGCCTCGCCGAACCCCATCGGAATCGGCGAACCGGAATAACGGATATTTTCATTACCGTTAATAGCCGAAGCAATATGAAAATGTCCGAGCGCCACATAATCAAAGACCGAAGGGAAAATATCGCTCCCGAGACATTCGATCGCTCCGATGTAAATATCGCGAACACCGTCATCTTCACTGCGCGCGCCGCCCGCAATCGACAAATGCCCTGTGGCAATAATCGGAATTTTATTTTCGGATTCATCGCGTTTTTGTTCGGCAATCGCCGCTACGGCGGCATAATGCTTGCGGATATTTTCCGCCATTCGCTTGGAGCGGCCGGCATACGATTCGCCTTCCGTATAGCGGTTCAAATCCCTTTCGCGCAGGTAAGGAACCGCGCCGATAACGGCCATCGGATTTTCGTTTTCATCCCGGAGAACAAAAACTTCTTCTTCGGGATTCTCGCTTGCTTTTCCCACCACCAGCACGTTTAACGCCGATAAAATTTCTTTGGGCGCGTTAAGTAAACCCGGAGAATCGTGATTCCCGCCGACGATAATCACATGGCGGCACCCGCTTTCCCGGACATTCAAAAGAAAATCGTAATACATTTTCTGCGCGCTCCCCGACGGCGCTCCGGAATCGAAAATGTCGCCTGCAACCACGAGAACCTCAACGGCATTTTCTCGAATAGTTTTCAGCAGCCACTCTAAAAAAGCCCGGTGTTCTTCCGAACGCTCTTTCCTGGTGTAAAGAGTTCTGCCCAGATGCCAGTCGGAGGTGTGCAAAATTTTCATAGCATCCCTAATATAAAAAAGGATCGCGACGAAAACTGTCACTGAAATATTTTACAAATAATACGTATTCTTTTTTCATGGGTGGCTCCCTCCATTCCATTCCGGGATCGGGCTCGCATTTTTGGGGCGCTAAAGCGCCTCCAAAAACGGAGCCGCGCGGACACGAACCCCAAAAATAAAGATTCCGCGCGTCTCCGCAATTCCTGTCGCATCCCTGCCACTTAATACAGGTTCTTCGCGTATGAAAATCAGGGGCAAGGGAAAAGGGGTATGGTAATGCAGGGGCATGAAAGGTTTGGGAATGGCGTATAGGGAATAGAAAAATTCAGGTTTCCGAATGATCTATTTATATGTCATCACGAGCCTCGCAGCGGCGTGGTGATCCGGTGAGGAACAATACGGATTCAGCTATAACAAGTGCGATATTACTTAATCACGGAGTTTATCCCCGATTCCGATCGGGGATTCCGCTTCGGCAAAAAATCAAAGTTCCGGATCTTTCCCCGTAAGTTTTTTGAAAATCTCAATGTACTTCGTTTGGGTAGCAAGCATCACGTCTTTCGGAATTTCGGGGCCGGGATAGCTTTTGTTCCAGTCGAGGGTCTCAAGCCAGTCGCGGATATATTGTTTATCGAAACTTTCCTGATTCTCTCCTTCACGGTATTTGTCCGCCGCCCAGTAACGGCTTGAATCCGGCGTGAGCACCTCGTCGATCAAAATCGTTTCGCCGTTAAGTTCTCCGAATTCAAACTTGGTATCGGCAAGGATAATGCCTTTTTCAGCGGCAAAGTCGCGGGCTTCCGAATACACTTTCAGGGTGAGATCGCGGAGAATTTCAGCCGTTTTCTGCCCGACAATCTTGATGGTTTCCTCAAAGGAAATATTTTCATCGTGCCCAACGTCGGGCTTGGTGCTTGGGGTGTAGAGGGGTGGGTTGAGTTTGGCGCAAAGCTTTAAACCCGGCGGCAAAATGTGTCCGCAGATTTTTCCGGTTCTTTGATAATCTTTCCAGCCCGAACCCACAATGTAGCCGCGCGCGATACATTCCACATCATGGCGTTTTGCTTTTTTCACAAGCATCGAACGCCCGCGCAGATAATCCGCATGGGGTTTGAGAACTGCCGGATATTCGTTCACATCGGCCGTTACCAGGTGGTTCGGAATTTGAAGCTGTTGAAACCAAAAGAGGGAAAGCTGATTAAGGATTTTCCCTTTTCCCGGGATTTCGGTAGGGAGAACCACGTCAAAAGCAGAGAGGCGGTCGCTTGCGACCATCAGGAAATGTTCCCCGAGATCGTACATATCGCGTACTTTTCCCTGGTGAAACAGCGGAACTTCGGTAATAGGGGTCGGAAATTTTAAATGGCTCATGCGGAATAATTTAGTTTTCTTTTAAACCTCATTTCGGAGAATCCTTATGAATATGAAGCGTTTATCTTGGCTCGGACTGGTGTTTCTGTTTCTCGCCTGTTCCGAACCTTCCCCGGAGAAAAAAGAAATGTCTGCAAAACCCGAAAAAGAATCTTCCCCGTTGCCGAAGATGATTTCCACTCAGGATAGCGCGTTGAAAACATTTTCCATGAACGGATTTGATTTTCAAGTATTTCAGGACAGTCCGGGACATGTGAATCTCGATATTTACAAAGGGTTGCTCACTCCGGAAGAACGCCTCGCGGCCGTGGCGGGCGATTCGCTTTTGCAGTCGCTGAATGTACTTCTGGTGCGCGGTCAGGGGAAACTCCTGCTGATTGATGCCGGCTGGGGCACCGGGACGGCGGTCAAAGGAAACACACCCGCTCTCCTCCGGGCGCAGGGTATCTTACCCGAAGCCATCGATGAAGTTCTCTTAACGCACATGCACGGCGATCATGTCACAGGGCTTCTCGACAGCGCCGGGAAGGCGGCGTATCCTAAAGCCGTACTCCGGGTGGCGAAACCGGAACTCGATTTTTGGCTTTCCGAAGCGGCGGCCAAACGCGCTCTTTCCAACAAGGAACTTGCGGAACGGGTCGCTAAGGCTTACGAAGGGCGTATTCAAACCTTTGCTTTCGGCGACACGCTTCTCCCCGGGCTTGTCGTGACGGACGCGGTGGGGCACACGCCCGGACACACGGCGTTTTTCTTCCCGGGCTCGCCGCGTGCGCTTCTCGTTGCCGGTGATTTTTTACACGCGGCGGCACTTCAGTTTGCTTACCCGGACGAATACCCGTCTTACGATATGGATCCGGTACAAGCGGTGATCACGCGGAAGTTTATCCTGAACCGCGCGGTGAATGACTCGCTCTTGGTCATGGGCGCGCATATTCCGTTTCCGGGAGTCGGAACCGTCGAACGGGTGAATGCGAATTCTTACCGGTTTAACCCGCTGCCATAAACGGCAGACGGCAAAGGATTGTTTATGAGTAAAAAACTTTTACCGGCTCTTTTATTCGGCGTTCTTTTTTTGTTTGCCTGTGAGCAAACCTATACGCCGGATCATGCGCCGGAAGCAAATTCATCGCTGTCCAGTTCGGAATCATTTCCGATAACGCAATCCTCATCCAGTTTAAAAGCATCTACGGTCAATATTTTAGAGGCGGTTCAAGAAACCGGAAGATACACCACAAAGGATTCGGTGGCCGCCTATATTCATCAATTCAAAAAGCTGCCCGGAAATTATGTCAATAAATCCACAGGGCAATTTATGTATGAACAAAAGGGTTACACTTTTTCAAAATGGGATTTTATCCCTTGGGACTCTTTAGGTGTGATGATCGGCGGCGATTATTACGGTAACTATGAGGGTTTATTGCCAACCGGAAATTATAATGAATGCGATGTTGATTATCACGATGATAGCAGAGGTACTAAAAGATTAGTTTATACCAAAACGGGAGTCGTTTATTACACCGGTAATCACTACGAAACTTTTACGCTGATTTATGAGTAACAATTCCTGGGTTATCTACGCGCTGCTTTCCGCATTCTTTGCGGCTCTCACCTCTATTCTAGCGAAGATCGGTATCGAAAATGTCAACTCCAATTTGGCGACGGCAATCCGAACGATTGTGATCTTGGTTTTGGCATGGATGATTGTTTTTGTTACCGGCAAACAGAGCGAACTCGCCTCCCTCAGCGGAAAAAGTTTGGTGTTTCTGATTCTCTCGGGGCTTGCTACCGGAGCCTCATGGCTGTTTTATTTCAAAGCGCTGCAAATGGGCGAAGCATCCAAAGTGATTCCCGTCGATAAACTGAGTTTGGTATTCGGCATGGTGCTCGCCTTTATTGTCCTTAAAGAAGTCGTCACGGCAAAAGCGGTGATCGGCGGCGTTTTAATTGCGGTAGGGACGCTTGTGCTTGTGTTGTGAGAACCGTATGTCTAAAACCAATACGATTCTCGTTGATTTTGAAAATGTGCAGCCGTCCGATATGGGTTTGCTTTTATCTTCGGAATTTGAAAACGGCAAACTGTTCATTTTCGTCGGTAAAAATCAGCAAAAAATTCCGCTGGATACCGTTAAAGTGGTTCAAAAATTGGGCGACAGAGCCGAATATATTCCGATACGGGACAGCGGAAAAAATGCTTTGGATTTTCATATTATCTATTACATAGGGCGGTTATCGGAAAAAGAACCCGGCACCTCTTTTTATATCATATCTCAAGATACCGGTTATGATCCCTTAATAAAAACTTTGAAAGAGAAAGAAGTTTCCTGTTTAAGAAAAACCTGTATCAAAGATATCCCTCTTTTTAAATCGAAAGAAAAGGTGGAATTGTTGAATTTCGGTTCGAAAATAGAACTTGTGAAAAGAAGATTATCGGGAAAAAATAAACCCAATACGCTCTCCGCTCTTTTCAACACCATAAAGAACATCTTAAAGGAAAATAAAGAAGCCGACGTAAATAAAGTTTTGGAAAGCTTAATCAAAAACGGGTTTTTAAGTATCAATAGTAAAGCAATGGTAGAGTATGGCGATGACAAATAAAATAATTGAGAAGAAATATTTCATAAAAATTTTAACCCCGTTTTTTCTTCTCGGGTTTCTTTTGGCAGGTTGCGCGGCAGCTCCGCCGGGAGACGCGGGAATGCAGGAAACGCCTTGCGAAGATTGCGGCGAACGCGGTGAAATGGAACTTGAAATCTCAAGTGAAAAAATTTACCGCGAATGGAACCCGGCCGCTTATGCCAAATGGGATTCTTCGGCGCTGTTCGGAGTATTTCCCGCCGTCAGGATAACGGCGGAAGCTCCCGAGAAATGTCGTTTTTGCCATTCGTTCAGCGCGGAAGCGCTGGATTTTGAACTCGCGCAAACCGAAGAAAATTTATTCACCTCCTATTTTCCGAAAATGCGCCGGGAACTGATGATTCCGGGCGCGTTTGTCTCCGAAGAAGATTCGCTTTGGCTTACGGATTGGTCGCGCGCCTTGGAAAATACCGCTTTTGCGGACTCGCTCCCGCTGAGCAATCTATCGCCGTGGCTCTCCCGCGAGGGCACGGAACAACTTTATCCGCGTCCGTTACCGTATGAATTAAAAAACTTATTCAAACAATTGGTGGAGCGCTATCCCGTGCGTTATCTTTCGGTACCGCTGTTTTTAAAAGTGCGGATCGATCCGAAACTCGGAAAAAGCGGCGGCTATGAATGGACAATATTATGGACGCTTTGGGATGTGCGTTATCAAGAACTCGTGTTTTTGATTTACTCCGAATTTACCGCCGAAACAAAAACCCGCGTCCCGCCGGAACGCCTTTGGGCAATGCCTTTCCGTACGCGATTGGAAACTATGTTCACCGCGGATTTCTCTCAAATCGAGAATCATTAGTTTAAGCGTGCCTCGCCGCAACCACCGTCACCCTGATCCTGTATTGTTCCTTTCCGGATCGCCACGCCGCTGCGCGGCTCGTGAAGACAAAGATGCGTTCCGCGTTCGCGATGACAAACTCAATGTCATCTTATCCCTTTTCCCCGAAGAACACGCTTGATGTTTCGGCTCGGGCAGGGATGGTGACCCGAAGGGCGGAGACGCGCGAGTCGCTTGCCTGAAGTAACCGGTAAGCGCGGCTCCGTTGCACTTGGCGGAGAATCCGCCTTAGTGCAATACAGCCCGGCCGGCGAGCTACGCGCGCCAGGCACGCCAAAATATGAAATGGAATTAAGGCTAAAACTGCATCACGGCTCTCACGCCGAGTTCGCCGAAGAATTGCCAGAGCGAATCGTCGAGATTGCTGAACCCGCTCTCGGGAGTCGTTACGTAACCGAATGAGATCAACCGCGCGCGCAGCACGGCTTCGAGGGCGAGGTTGTCGTTTAAATAATAGCGTGCGCTTGCCACGAAGGCGGGGCCGTTGCCGGAAAAAACGGCTTCCCCTTGAGTGGGGGTTCCTGTGGAGTCTTCGCTTTCCACGGCTTTCGGGAGTGAGATGCGCGTGAAAGAATAGTTGATGCCAAGTCCGATTTGAAACACTTCGGGAAAGAGAAAATAGTAGCGGTATTCCGCGCCCACGCGCCAGAACCAGCCGCGTTCCTTGCTTTCTTCGCTTGTGTATTTTTCGGTTTCCATATTCGGTTTCCAAATTCCGAAAGAAAGGGCGACGGTGTGCGCGTTCATGTTGGCGCCGAGCTCCACATTCGGAACGATAAAATGTCCGATTTCGGGAACAGCGGTGCGTTCGGCTTCGGCGGTTTCACCGGCCGTCAAAATTTTTTGACCGTTCATATTTCCTTTAGAGAGTGAAATATCGGCGCCGAGAGCAATGTAGTGAGTGCGCACCCAATATTCTTCAAACCCGAAAAGCGCCGAGGCTCCCGCGAGTAGAACCAGAAAAACAATCCGCATTTTCACGGTACGCTCACTCCGGAATAACGGAACATCTCGTCGATACAATGTTTTGCTTTCAGGCGGAGCGTTTCTTCAATATGAATTTGTTCGGCTTTTTCCGGATGGCGGAGCGTTTCCAAAATATTTTCGAGAGAGTTGGATTTCATGTAACGGCACATACTGCAGCTGCCGATAAACGTTTTTTCCGGAAACTCGTATTGCATGCGCGCATTCAAACCGCATTCGGTCAAAAGAAGGAACGATGCTTTTTCCGGAGATTTCCCGATAAATTCCACCATTTGTCCGGTACTTCCGACAAAGTCGCTGTGGAGCGCTACGCCCGGGTGACATTCCGGATGGCTCACCACGAGTAAACCTTGGTTTTGGCTGCGGAAAAATTCGATCATTTCCGGATCGTATTGCTCGTGAACGTAACAGCAGCCTTCGTATAAAGTAATTTCTTTTGGAATCCCGCGTTTGTTGAGTTCCGCTTGAAGGTTTTGCCCCATGAGTTTATCCGGCAAAAACAGAATTTTATCGTTCGGGATGCTTGAGACGATTTGCATCACGTTGGAACTTGTCACGCAGACATCGCACGCCGCTTTTACATCGGCGGTGGTGTTAATATAACAGACAAAAGTATGATCCGGATATTTCGCGCGGAGTTTTTGAGTTTCTTCTCCGGTGATGCTGTCGGCGAGACTGCAGCCGGTGAGAGTTCCCGGAATCAGCACTTTTTTTTCGGGATTCAGAATTTTCGCGGTTTCTCCCATAAAGCGTACGGCGGCAAATACGATCATATCGGCTTTTGCGTTCATGGCGTCCCGGCTGAGTTTAAAACTATCGCCGTCAAAATCGGACACGGAAAGAATAATTTCCGGAGCCACATAACTGTGCGCGAGAATCACAGCGTTCCGTTCGCGTTTTAATTCGTTGATTTCGTTAATCAGCGGAAGCATTTTTTCGCAGGTTTCAAAACTGTAATTACAAAGTACCGTCGCCGGCTGAATCGAATGAAGTCGATCGTAAAGTTCTTGTGTGGTCATGGTTTAAATGTAGAAAAATGGAATGCTTAATGACGCATGATGGAGCATACATTGAAATATGGGTGGCTCCCTCCATTGCATTTCGGGACCGGGCTCGCATTTTGCTAAGCGACAAGTCGCCAGGCAAAACGGAGCCGCGAACGCGTCTCCGCCCGTACGGGTCGCTATCCCTGCCGCATAATACAGGCATTTCGGGCATAAAAAATAAGGGCAAGGGAATTGGGATGCGGGATATGAAAATGTGCGTCGTAATTTTTTCATACCCGAAGAATCTTAAATGGGATAGCAATAAATAATTAAATCGGACAATACACTTTTCTTGCCGGCACTTGATAGAACCGGTCTTCTTCGGGGCACCACGCCGAAAGTGCTTTTCCGTAAACGCAGCCGGTATCGAGCCCTTTGAAATCAGGGAGATTCACAAGCCCGTTTTCGGCCCAATGTCCGAACACCACCGGCTTTTCCCAGGAAATACATTCAAACCACGGCGGATTTTCTTTTGATTTTAAATCGGCGCCGGCACCGTCCCAGGTGCGGATCGAAACTAAAATGTGCGGATTCATTTCGGAAAGATTTTTTTTGCCCGGTTCAAGCCCCGCATGAACGAGAAGCGCGTGCGGCGTATCGATCCACAGCGGAAACTGAGAAATAACGGAAAGCACCCAGTCGATGTTTTCGAGCGCTTCGATCCGGTGCCGTTGTTTTAAGGTTCGTTTTTCTTGAGGCTCATGAATGCAATGGAGTAACCCCATTTCGTGATTCCCGAGAACGCAGCGGATTTGATTTTCCTGAATGATCCGGAGCGCGCCGACAGAATCCGGCCCTTTGTTAATCATATCTCCGGTTTGGTAAACCGTATCTTTTCCGCGCACAAAGGCGAATTTTTCAAGCATGAGGGAAAGTTCATCGGCGCAGCCGTGAACGTCACCGATGTAGAGCGTGCGAGCATCCATTAAAGTTCGACCGTTTTCTGAAGCGGTTTGATTTCGGCGCGGGAAAGTTCCCGGTATTCTCCCGCAGGGAGATTCCCGAGTAAAACGCCCGCGAAGGCCACGCGCTTTAAGTCGCGCACGCGGATTTCAAAAAAATCCATCATCTTGCGGATTTCGCGGTTTTTGCCTTCCGTAAGCACCATTTCCGTAAAATCCGGATGAGAAAAAACTTGCGTCGCGTGCGCGGTGATCCCCGGTTCGATTTCAATGCCTTCCAAAAGAGCGCGCCGTTCTTTTTGCGTGAGCGGGCGGTGCGTCCAAACAAAGTAAGTCCGCGGGATTTCATAACTCGGGTGCGTGAGTCTGTGCGCAAGTTCGCCGTTGTTTGTGAAAAGCAAAAGCCCGCGGCTTTGGAGGTCGAGCCGCCCGATGTATTTAAAGCCGCGGAAGCCGGAGGGGAGGTAGTCATAAACCGTTCGGCGGCCTTGCGGATCGCTTTGCGTGCAAACGCATCCGGGCGGTTTATGAAAAGCGATCACGGCGGTTTCTTTCGCGGGGTGCGCCGCGTGACCGTCCACCTCGACGATGTCGGTGTCGGTCACTTGAAGCCCGGGAGTTAAAACCGTTTCGCCGTTCACTTTCACCCGGGCTTCCGCGATCAGTTGATCGGCGGCGCGCCGGGATGCGATTCCGCATAAAGAAAGAAATTTGTTGATTCTGAGATTCATGATTATTGTTTTTCTTGAATGCGGTAAAGGAGCCCCGAGTGAATTCCGGTCAGGCTGATTTGGAACGATTCGGCGCGCAGTTTCTCAAACAGGCTCCGCAATAAAAATAATCCGCAAAGAATGGTGCGGTGCCGCCCGTTTTCAAGTCCCGGGAGAGAAGCCCGGAGTTCGAGCGAAAGGTTTGAGATGCGGGTAATGGTTTGTTCGAGCGTAGGCAAATCCACTTCGAATCCTTCCATTTTTTCCAAATGATCGCGGGGAGAGTTGAAAAGAACTTTAACGAAGGCGCGCGCTAAATCTCCCGCCAAAAAAACCGGCATTTTGGCATAAGGCTTTACCGGATATTCTTTAAAAAGTTCTTTGCTCCAATTTTTGTATTCCGGTCCGGGAATGGGTCCCATTTGTTCGAAAAGAAGTTCAAAACCGGCGGGCAAGGATAAATTCTTTTTCGCGGAGCAAAGTTCGGTGGTTTTTTCTCCGATGTTTAAGGAGACAATCCCTTCGCCGTACCGCTCGGCGAGCGCGCTGAAAATCAGCGCTCTTTCATCGTCGGCCGAAATAATTTGCGGCTCGATCCAAAGTTTTTTTTCAATAAGGCCGGCGAGTTCTTCGGTAAAAAGCGCACTCGGGACTGCGGCGATTTCAATTTCGGCGCCGAGCGCGTGCGCCCTGGCCCGGAAATCTTCGAGAACCATACCGAATGCCTCGCTTTTCGGCGAGACCGGTTCGTATTTTTGAATGCAGGGTTTCAGTTTTTGAACGCCGTTTTCCGTAATCCGGTCGGCAATGACCAAAGCGGATGTCCCGTTTCCGATGGTGACGACTGCCGGGAGCATTTTCATTGCGGTTCTTTGGGAGTTGAAATTAAGGAGGATTTTAATTTTTCGGTAAGCGCTTCGGAATTCATCAGAAATTCTTTTGCGCTCGCGATGGCTTCTTCCACAACGGATTCCGGGTGGATTTCCATCCATGAGGAAACCAGTTCGGCGGAATCTTCCCCGAGCGCTTTTCCGAGGCGGATTTCATTGGCCATGGTGAGGGCGAGAAGCATGCCGAGTTCAAAAGCGCGCGGTTTTTCTTTCCCTGCGATAAGTTCCTCGATACGGCGAATGCGTTCTTCCAGCCCGAGGTTTTCAAAAGAGTTTAAATCGTTTTCCGAAATCATAGTCCTAATTTAAAACAAAATAGACCGGCGTTTCGGCCGGCCTATTTTGGAAGAGTCAATAACTCCGATTATTTCTTAGCCGGAGCTTTTTTAGCAGCTACTTTCTTCACTGCAGCTTTTTTCGGCGCCGCTTTTTTAACAGCTACTTTCTTCACCGCAGCTTTTTTCGGAGCAGCCTTTTTAACAGCTACTTTCTTAGCCGGAGCCTTTGCAGCAGCCTTTTTCGGAGCAGCTTTTTTAACAGCTACTTTCTTAACGGTTGCTTTTTTAGCCGGAGCTTTTGTTGCTTTTGTCGTTGCCATGTGATTATTCCTTTTAGAGAATGTTGAACGTTAATATATAAGATAACTTGATTTTCACAAATAATCAACACTTAATTAAAAAATATTTTCATTTTTTTTTCTAAGACCCTTGCCGAATGTGTTCGATGTATTTAGAAATCCCTTCGACACCGAGATCAAAAAGATTCGTCAAGCGCGCGGCAAACGGCGGATTTTTTTTGTCGTGAAGACCCAGAACATCATGCAGCACAAGGACTTGACCATCGGTGAATCTCCCCGCGCCGATCCCAATAGTGATCGCCGGAATCTCTTGTGTGATGCGCTTTCCGAGCTCTTCGGGAATATGTTCCAACACAATTTCGAAAACGCCGAGCGCGTTTAAAATTTCCGCTTCTTTAAAAATTCTTTCCGCTTCTTCGGGAGTTTTGCCGTGCTGTTTGAAATTTTTTGCGGTTTGCGGTTGAAGTCCGATGTGCCCGACAATTTCTATCTCGTTATCTCTCAACACTTTAAGTACTTCCGTGTTCACGCCTTCGATTTTTACGGAATCTGCGCCGCACTCGAGCAGTGCTTTTGCATTTTGAAGCGCTGCTTTCGGATTTTCGTCGCTTAAGTAAGGCATATCGGCGACAATATGAGTGTCGGGTGCGCCGCGCCGGACGGCAGAAGTGAAAATTTTCATTTCATTCATGCCGATTTCCCGGGTGGAAGAGTATCCGAGCATGGTGTTCGCGAGAGAATCTCCCACTAAAATCTGGTCGATGCCTGCTCTTTCCGCCATTTGAGCGAATGCAAAATCATAGGCGGTGATCATGGAAACGGGTTCGCCGTTTTTTTTCTTTTCTTTTAAATCGCGGATGGAAAGCATGGTTTCTCCTTCAATTTTCGTATTTGATCAAGCCATAAAACCGAATTAAGGTTCCGTTTGATCCCGAGATGATTTCTTAGATAAGATAAAAATGTCTTTTCGAGTTGTTCCGGTGATCCGACCGGTTCGTTTTTGGAAAACCGCCAAAGATCCGAAAGAAAATCTTCTTCAAATAAAGATTCGTGATGGGTAAAACAGGAAACGCACACGCATTCTCCGGAATCCGGAAGAAATTCGGCCGGGCCTTGAACAAACGGCTGATTGCAGCGGGAGCACCGCGAAAGATTGAGAGAGAAGCCCCAATGAGCGCAAAGATCGAAAAGCCATCTGGAAAGAAGTTCGGGAGCGGGTTCCTGATTCAATTCGGTAAAGGCGTTTAAAAGCAATTCGAATTCTTTGGAAAGCGAAATGCCGTGGGGTGTGTAACGCAAAAAAAGTTCCGCCATAACTTGCGCCACGGCTTGAGCTTCCAAATTTTCGCGGAGAGCGGGGAACCATTCGAGGAGAGAAGCCTCTCTTGCAAAAACAAATTCGCTTTTTCCGGAAGATTGAAACACCACTTCGCTGTATGCCATCGGGTCGAACGCGCCCTTGAACGGAGATTCTTTTCGTTTTCCGCCTTTAAGAAGGAAAGAAAGAATTCCGAAATCGGCGCTGAACGCTTTGACAATAAAAGAAGAATCGCTGTAAGGAAAGCGGTGAAGGATAATCACCCGTGTTTTTTGGAGAGGCATTTTACAGGCGCCCTTTACCCCGGAGGCCAGCTGAGTTTCCGCCCGCCGAGCACGTGAAGATGAATGTGCGAAACTGTTTGTCCGCCGTCTTCCTTGCAGTTGAACACAAACCGCGCGCCGTTTTCTTCGAGTCCGAGCTTTTTGGCGAGTTCCTCCGCCTGGTACAGAAGTTGCCCCATCAGCGGAGCGTCCGTTTCCTTGAGTTCCATGAGGTTTGCAATATGTTTTTTCGGGATAACCAAAAAATGAGTCTTTGCCTGGGGGGCGATATCGAAGAAAGCGCAAATTTGCTCATCTTCGTAGATTTTCTCCGTCGGAATTTCTCCCGAGGCAATTTTACAGAAAAGACAGTCTTTCATACCTTAAAACTAGTATTTTCCCGAAAGAATAAGTGCCGGGGACTCTTGAGATTCCGATTTGTTTTTTATTAGATTTGGAACTTCGTGGGGCAATGCTCCGTAATTTTGTTTTTTAACGGGAAATAGATATGATTTTTTCATCCATCATCTCCGAAGAGTTGAAACTCGAAGAATGGCGCGTGATTAAAGCGCTCGAACTTATGGATCAAGGCGGAACCGTGCCGTTTATCGCGCGTTACCGCAAAGACCAGACGGGAACTTTGAATGAAATTGAACTCCGCGATATTCAGCATCGCCGGGAATACCTCCAGGAATTGCAAGAGCGCAAAGAAACGGTTTTGAAAAGTATCGAAGAGCAAGGGAAAATGACTCCCGAGCTGAAAATGCAAATCGAAAACTGCCGTGAGAAAACGCTTCTCGAAGATCTTTACGCGCCTTACAAGCCGAAAAAGCGCACTCGCGCTACCATCGCCAAAGAACTCGGGCTGGAACCTCTCGCCCGCACCATCATGGCGCAGGAAGATACGTCCAATACGCCCGAAGAAATCGCCCGCATTTACTTCTCCGAAGAAAAGGGGCTCGCCGATTCCAAAGCGGTGATTCAGGGCGCTTGCGATATTCTCGCGGAAGAAATTGCAGACAATGCGGAATTCCGTCAGTATCTTCGTATGCAGGTTGAAAAACTCGGCGTGATGGTTTCCAAAGTCCGCAAAGAATTTGAAAAACAAGAAACCAAGTTCAAGAATTATTATGACTTCTCCGAACGGCTCATGAAAATTCCGAGCCACCGGATGCTCGCGCTCCGCCGCGGCGAAAAAGAAAAAGTGCTCCGCCTCACGGTAGAGATGCCCGAAGAAAATCTCGTTTCTTACCTTCAAGGCAAGGTGATTTTAAATAACGGGATTTGGAAACCTTATTTGGAAGAAACTTGCAAAGACGCGTGGGAGCGTTTGCTGAAACCGAGCATGGAAAGCGAAGTGCGCCTCATCGCTAAAGATGCCGCCGAAAAAGAAGCCTTTGTGGTGTTCAGTAAAAACCTGCAAGACGTACTTCTCGCGCCTCCGGCCGGGCATAAATCCGTACTTGCGCTCGATCCCGGATTCCGTACCGGCTGTAAAGTAGCGGTGCTGGATGAAAACGGAAAATTCCTGGATCACGGCGTAATTTATCCGCACGAACCGCAGAAGAAAACTGCCGAAGCCGCCGCTTATATTGCAGACCTCGTGGAAAAATATCACATTGATTTAATTGCGATCGGAAACGGAACGGCCGGCCGCGAGACCGATGCGTTCGTAGCTTCCATGTCAAAGAAATTTAAAGGCCGGGTGCCGGCGCGCGTGATTGTGAATGAATCGGGTGCTTCCGTTTATTCGGCAAGCATGATTGCCATTGAAGAATTCCCGAAAGAAGATGTTACAACCCGCGGTGCGATTTCTATCGGGCGTCGTTTGCAGGATCCGCTTGCGGAACTTGTGAAAGTGGATCCCAAAGCGATCGGCGTGGGGCAGTATCAGCACGATGTGAACCAAAAAGAGCTTGAGAAAAATTTGAAAGAAGTCGTGGGTTCTTGCGTGAACATGGTGGGAGTCGATCTCAACAGCGCGAGCGCTCCGCTCCTTGCTTATGTGGCGGGCGTCACTAAAAATATGTCCGAAGGAATCGTGAAACATCGCAACGAAAAAGGCGCGTTCAAGAGCCGTGCGGAACTTCTTGAGGTGAAAGGTTTCGGGCCTAAAGCGTTTGAACAGGCGGCCGGTTTCCTTCGCATTCCATCGGCGGAAAACCCGTTGGATTACAGTGCGGTTCACCCGGAAAATTACGAACTCGTGGAAAGAATGGCCGCGAAAGCCGGTGTAGAAGTGAAAGAACTTGTCGGTAATTCTTCGGCGCTGAAAGCCTTGAACGCGGAAGAATTCTTGAGCGATACCGTCGGTAAACATACGCTTGAAGATATTTTTGCCGAACTTGAGAAACCCTCACGCGATCCGCGCAAGGAATTCCGTTACGCACAGTTCAGCGATAAAATCCAAACAATTCAGGATTTGGTTACGGGAAGCTGGATGGAAGGCGTTGTTACGAATGTGGCGAACTTCGGCGCGTTTGTGGATATCGGAGTGCATCAGGACGGACTTATTCATATTTCCGAAATCAGCGATAAGTTTGTGCAGGATGCCAAAACCGTGCTGACCGTGGGCGATGTGGTGAAAGTGCGCGTGATGGCGGTGGATGTGGCTCAAAAACGAATCAGCCTTTCCATGAAACAGGAAACCGCTGAAAATACGGCGCCGGGTTCCCGCAAACAGCGTGCCGGCGGTAAAGATATGCGCGGCGGAAAAGATTTCCGGAATCAAAATTCCCGTACTCCGAATATGCAGCCCCATGCGACTCTCGCCGATTTGAAAGCGAAACTCACCGGAAAAAGTTCTGCGCCGGCGCCGAAAAAACCGGCTTCGGTGCAAATCGGAAAGTTGAACTCCATGGTGAAGCAGATTATGAAGAAAGGCGGGTAATTTTTCCGCCGGTTTGAAACGCAAGCGCCCGCGAAAGCGGGCGTTTTGGTTCTTGAGGCCGGATAATTCGGATTGAATCCTTTAAATAGGAACCGAGAATATCTAAATTTGAAAAATCATTCGTTTGTTCACCCCATGATGGTGTTTGTGCGGTTTTGGGGTAAAGGAGGTAAAAATGAATAAAAAATGTTTTCTTTTGGCTTGTTTGGCGGTTAGCGGTTTTGCTTCTGCCGGATTGTTTTTTAATTCCGAAGGTACTGCGCATGAGCGTTACCGTGCGTGTTCGCCTGCGGTGGATTGCGCCGCTGTCGTTGTCAAGGATGTGAATGACGGCGGTTATTGGTACGGTTACGATGACAAAGGGACCGGCGGAAATTCATCGGTCGTTTACCCGGTTGCCGCCAATACTTACGGGGATTATGTTCAACCCATGGTGACGGAACTCGGAATGATTTCCGTAACGCTGAACACCGGCGCTTTAGCGGCAAATCCGGTGGTTGGGTACGGTTTTAATGTGAAGAACGGTGTTAAGGCATCCACGGATGTAAAACCATGGGGAACGGGTGTTTGCGTGACCATTCAAAATTCGGCGGCGATCGATTTGGAAATGGAATATCAGGGAGACGGAGCTTTGACAGGGCGTAACGAACCGTTTTATAAAATTGCCGCAAGTACCCAACCGACGGTTGTAAATGTGCCGTGGGGCAGTTTTAAACAAGCGGCGGGATGGGGAATTGTCATTACCGGAGATCCGACCTCTGCCGTCTCCGCATTTAAGTTTAAGTTTGCCGGCACCAAAGGTTCAACCGGAACAAATCAGGTGAAGATTTGGCAGTTCGGTACGGAAGGTTCCTGTACGCTCCCTAAGGGAGTGGTGATCACAAAAGCGCTTGCCGACAGTATGCTTGCCTGGATTCCGGACGCGCTTTATACCGGTTCTCCGATTACTCCCGAACCGGTTTTAACGGACGGCGACAAGATTTTGGAAAGAGATGTTGATTACACGCTTGTTTATTTAAACAATACTGCTATCGGTGAAGCAAGCATTGTGATTACCGGCAAGGGGAATTATACCGGCGGTATTATTGGAACTTTTAATATTGTGGGAGAAATTGTTGTAACCCCAATCACGGATAGTATGGCGACTCCGGTCCCCAATCAGGTGTTCCGCGGCGCTCCGGTAACTCCGGCAATTGTAATCAAAGACGGTACTAAAACGCTTGTCAAAGACAGAGATTATACAATCGTTTATAGTGATAATGCCGCCGTTGGAATAGGGCAAGCGGTTATCACGGGTAAAGGAAATTATTCCGGAACCATTACGGTATTTTTTGCTATCGAAGAATTTGTGCCGGTAACGCTCACCGAAGCCATGGTCACGCCGATTCCCGCTCAGCCTTATACCGGTTCTCCGATTGAACCCGCTCTGGTGATTAAAGACGGCGCTAAAACTCTCGTGAAAAATACCGATTTCACGGTGACTTATGTTTATAATACGGCCATTAGTGATACGGCTCGTGCGGTCGTTTCCGGCAAAGGCGATTATACCGGCAGTTTAATGATTCCGTTTAAAATTATACCGAAACCGACGGCACTCACTTCGGCGATGCTCGCGGCAATTCCCGCTCAGCCTTATACCGGTTCTCCGATTGAACCTGCTTTGGTAATTAAAGACGGCGCTAAAACACTCGTTAAAGATACCGATTATTCGGTTACGTTTGCAAATAACCTCAATGCCGGCTCGGCAACGGCGACGATTAGCGGTAAAGGAAGTTATGTCGGTACTTTTACAAGAAATTTCAGTATTACCAGAGCAAGCGTTGCGACTTTAACGGTTGCGGACTTGCCCGATACGGTTTTCACCGGAGAACAAATTAAACTCATTCCCGAAGTGAAGCACGGTGAAAACATTTTGGCGCACACAACTCATTTTACGGTGACTTATAAATTAAATGTGAACGCGGGTTCGGCCACTGCCACTGTTGCGGGCGTTGGTAACTATGCCGGCACTGTCGCTAAAACATTTAAAATTCTCCCAAGGGATCTTTCCGAATTCCCGATAGAAGAAATTCCGGATGAGGTCTTTACCGGAGTTGCTAAAACACCGATTCCGAAGATCAAGCACGGAGAAAAAAATCTTTTGGTTATGACGGACTTCACAACCGTTTACGACAACAACACGGAACTCGGCGAAGCCACCGTTACTGTTACCGGCAAAGGGAATTACACAGGTACCGCAGAAGCGACGTTTAAAATCGTTTCGTCTGCCGGGCTTCAAAATTCGGGTCGGATGCCGGGAGTTTACGCTCAAACTTTCGGGAACACCATTCAACTCTTTAACTTGTCCAAAGGTTCGACAGTAGAAGTATTCGATATTCACGGCAAACGCATTTATCAAGGTACGGCGTTCCATGCGCCGGTATTCAGCATTCCCGTGGGAGCCAAGGGCTTTTATTTAGTGAAAGCCGCTACTCAAAGCGAAATGCGAACCTTCCGCGTGGCAGTGAAGTAACCTTTATTATTGGGAGGGGGAGTGTCCCCCTCGCTTCAACCGGAATTATACCTACCGCCTTATTCGGCTCATTCCAATCGCCGGGCGGTGGGTTCCGTTTTTCGCTACCCCCTGAATGCCGTTTTTCGGGTATGAAAATTAGGGACACGGGCTCCGCCCTTGCCATGACAAGTTCATTGCGACTTTGTCCCAAATCCCCATTCCCCTGTTTGCAATTCCCGAGGAACTCAAT
>JAISUZ010000012.1 GCA_031271785.1 Fibrobacter sp.
ACCCTCCGCCTGCCTCACGCGAAGAAAAGGCATTCGTATATGCCTCCAAAAACATTGTCAGCACGCAAGCGTATTGACGTTGTTTTTTA
Source organism: Fibrobacter sp. (assembly GCA_031271785.1). Lineage (GTDB taxonomy): Bacteria > Fibrobacterota > Fibrobacteria > Fibrobacterales > Fibrobacteraceae > JAISUZ01. The sequence goes on from JAISUZ010000012.1 coordinate 90, forward strand.
CGGCATATACAAACGCCTTAAAAATGTAAAATGCAACTCAAGTTCCTCGGGTATGAAATGCCGGGAATAGAAATGTGATTCCGGATTTCGATTCACAATTGAAACATGACAATAACGATGGTAGGGGTCGAATATTTTCGACTCGGTTTTAGAGTGGAAAAACCGGCTTCCGTCACTGCGAGCCAAAGGCGCGGCAGTCCATTTTCCTGTCATGGCGAGAGGATTGCTCGTGACCATCCGTTCCTTACTGGATCACCACGCCACTGCGTGACTGGTGATGACAAAAAGGGGTTGACATTACATGCAAACACCGTCAATATTGACACATAAACGGATGACCTGGGAACTTGCCTTTAAGGGGATAGCGAATAGGTATCGCCGCCGATTTGGAAAGTCTTACATGAAATCGCGAACTCAACCGATGCGGTCAAAACCGCGCCGGGCCGGCGAGGCTCCGGAAGCCGATGAAAGTTCTGCGGTATTCGCCGGTTGAAGCGAGAGGGATATTTCCCCTACCCCGCCAAAGAACGTTTCAAAATTACGCCTTCCATCGCTTGCAATACCACGCCGGTTTCGGATAACTTTGTACTCTTATGCGTAGAAAACAGCAAAGCCGCATTGCCGAACGCACCCTTATATTTCTTTTTCCGGCGGCTGAAATTCAAAAGCACGATAATTTCCTCCTGACCGTACACTCTCGAATAAGCCAAAATATTATTTTCGCCTTTTCCCAAAAAAGTAATATCGCCTTTTTGCAAAGCAACTTCTTTTTTCCGAAGCGCGAGCAGCGATTTATAAATACTCAAAATAGAGTTGCTATCGTCCTGTTGTTTCTTCACATTGACGGTGGCATAATTTCCCGCCACAGGCAGCCACGGCGTTTCCTTGCTGAATCCGGCATGCGGTTTATCGCTCCATTGCATGGGCGTTCGCGCGCGGTCACGGCCCCTAAAAAACGGATAAAGTAACCGACCGTACAAATCCCGGATATGCGTTTTAGGAATCGTCACATTCTCCATTCCGATTTCTTCACCGTAATAAATAAAAGGTGTTCCTTTTAACGTAGCAAGCAACACGGCGTGCAGTTTCGCCCGTTCGTATTTACTCCATTCCCAAAGCAACCGCCGAATACTCCGGCCGATATCGTGATTCGAGAGAAAAAAACAAGGCCAGCCGTCCGCCGGAATTTTTTCGTAATAACCGGTGAGCGTTTTGTAATAACCCGGCGCTCTCCACAACGTAAAAATCAGCGAGAAATCAAAAACCATGTGCAGCATATCCGTGCCGTTACCGAGGAAACTCGCCGCCAAAAACGGATCGCCGGGCGGCGGCGTATAAATTTCACCGACGCTGGTTTTCCCGGGGTAACTGTCCAGCAGCTTCCGGAAATCCCGCAATAACTCATAAGCTTCCGGCTGATTGCGATTGTGAATTTCCGACTTTTTGAAAACCCGGGATTTGTTATTTCTCAAATCCTTATCTTTATAAATCAGGTTAATCACATCCAACCGGAATCCGTCCACACCCATATCCAGCCAAAAGCGCATCACATCGAACATCGCCTCTTTCACTTCCGGATTGCGCCAATTCAAATCGGCTTGCTGCCAAAAAAACGAGTGATAATAATATTCCTTGGTTTTATGATCGTAACGCCACGCTTTTTTACCGAAGTTCGTGATCCAATTATTGGGCTTCTTGCCCTTTTGCCCCTTTCGAGGCGGCCGCCATATATACCAATCGCGCTTGGGGTTTTTCCTGGAAGACCGCGACTGCAAAAACCAGGGGTGCAAATCCGAAGTATGGTTCAGCACCAAATCCATAATAACGCGAATTCCTCTTTGATGCGCCTCGGCAAGCAGATTTTTGAAATCATCCATGGTCCCGTAATGCTCATCAATATTTTGATAATCGCAAATATCGTAACCCATATCCACCATCGGCGAAGAATAAACCGGCGAAAGCCAAATAGCATCAACCCCGAGTTCTTTCAGGTAGTCCAGTTTTTTAATGATACCGGGAATATCGCCGATCCCATCATCATTGCTATCTTTAAAACTATGAGGATAAATGTGATACACCACCCCATATTTCCACCAGTCGGGAGAATTGCTATCGTACATAAGCCGTCAGGGAACGTGGTTTTGCCGAATAAAAAAAGAACATGTTTCCGTAATTTAAGAAAGAGATGTTAAAATTTCGTTAGAATGATGTAAAAACGGTGTCAAGTATTTTTTATCATGACTTCTCTTTTGAAAAGAACGGCGCTTATTTTACGGGCGGCTTCCTCCGCATTCGCTCCGGAACCGGGCTGGCATTTTACACGGCATCAAAGATACCGGTAATAGTATCACCGCAGACTTGGAAAGTCTTACATGAAATCGCGAATTAAACTGATGCCGGTAATAAGTATCACCGCAGATTTGAAAAGTCTTACATGACATTGCGAACTAATTGATGCCGGTAAAACGGAGCCGCGAAACGCGTCTCCGCCCGTTCGGGTCGCATCCCTGCCGCAGTAACTCATTCACGCTCGAACGTATTTTATCATTTACTATTTTGAATAACCGTTTCACAAAAGGTCTATCAATCCGTGAATTATTCTTCTTTGAAATCTCTCGTTGATGCGTTTCCGCAGGCACAACTCGTACCGTTTCCGTCGGGCGATGCGCCGGAACTCTTAGCGATACTCTCGCAAAAGTTTTCGCAAGTCGGTTTCTTTTCGGGAGAACTTCAAAAGAAAATTCAGCGCGCACTCGCTCCTTTCTGGCAGCAACGCTTAATTAGCCTTGAAGACCGCGAAACGCCCCGCGTGCGCAATTTACTCTTGAAGAAAAAATTCTTTCTGCAATCCGATTATGCAGTCGAAGCCGAAGCGTTCCCACCAACCGATGAAACACGTTTACAATCAGGCCTTGAATTTGCAGATCTGCCGCCCGGTATTTTGGATCGCACCCTCTTGAGTCTCTCCAACGGGGAACTCCGCCGCGTTCTTCTCGCCCGCCTCACCATGGAAAACCCGAAAAGTATTTTGATCGACGATTTGTTCGGCGGCCTGGATCCGGAATTCCGCGAGGAACTCGCCAAACATATTCTGCAACTCCGAAAAGAAAAAATCCCCATGCTGATCGGCCTCAAACGCGAAGACGAACTCCTCCCCGAAATCCCGGCATTCCGGTTTGAAAACGGCGTATGGAAAAATATTTCGGACAAACTCCCGCATGCCCTTTCTCATTTTTCGGAACCCGCACACCCGAACCGTTACGAAATCCGCACGCTCCAACCGGTCGATAATCCGGGCGAAGTCCTTGTGAAACTCAACCATGTGAACGTCTCTTTCGGAGAAACACCGGTCATCCGCGACCTCTCCTGGGAAATCCGGCGCGGAGAACATTGGGTCGTCATGGGCGCAAACGGCGCCGGCAAAAGCACGCTGCTTTCCCTGCTCTCCGCCGATCACCCTCAGATTTACAAAAACGATATTGTCCTTTTGGGAGAACGCCCCGGGCAAGGTCTAAACATTTGGGAACACAAAGCCAAAGTCGGATTTTTCTCACCGGAACTCGCATTGCAGTACCGCGAAAAATTGAGCCTCCTCGAAGTCGTTTGCACCGGATTCACGCCTTACCTCACGCTCGTTCGAGAACCCTCGTGGGAAGAAAAACAAAAAGCAAAGATCTGGCTCACCGAATCGGGATTCCCGGACCCCGGCAAACCCTTCGCGGCGCTCACCCCCGAAGAAAAACGATTCGCACTCCTCCTTCGCGCCACCGTGAAACCGCCGCAACTCCTGCTTTTAGACGAACCCACCCAAGGCATGAGCGAAACCTGCCGCGAAACCCTTTTCAGCCTGCTTCAATTCTTATCCGAACACACCACGCTCGTGTTTGTCACGCATTACGAAAACGAATGGGCGCCCTGCATGACGCATTTACTTTCCATGCCGAAATTTTCGATGTAAAGGGATTGCTCCCTTTTTTATGGACGGCTCCCGGCATTTCATTCCGGGACCGGGCTTGCATTTTACACGACATCAAAGATACGGCAATAAGTATCGCCGCCGATTTGAAAAGTCTTACATGACATTGCGAACTAATTGATGCGGTCAAAACGGAGCCGCGAAACGCGTCTCCGCAATTCCGGTCGCATCCCTGCCGTACTCCCGCGCGATTTTAGTCTTTGGGCTTAAACGTCTCCGCCACTTTTCTCACTCTTTCGCGAGTCACGCTATCCGGCGCTTCTTCGCAATCGCGCGCAACTTCCCGGGACATTTTCAAAAACCCGTTGGAAAGTTCCACGATAAAACCGTTCGCACTCGGATCATAGGTATGATCCTTATACGAACCGATTTCCGAATCCATAGAATGCACGCGGCGAACCACTTCTTCCACGCCTTTTTGATACAGATGTGTTGCTTCCATAATGATCACCCATTCCTTATAAAAAGTGATAACGCCGCATTCTTAACATTTCATTAAGAACAAAGGCATTCTCAATTAAAGAAACCTAAAAAAACGATTTTTGTCAAGAGGCAGTGAGATTTTATTGAAAAATCATTTACGGGATCAAGAAAATCAATCCCCTTTTGGGGAGAATCCGGCGAAGTTTTGCGGCGTTACGCCGTTTTTCTATTCGCAAAAATAATAATCAACGCTTGCGGCAAAAAAAGCCACTCCCGGTCAATCCCGGCGTCACAAAGTTTCGGATCCGCATACCCGCGCGCGTAGCCATTAAAACAACCCGGTTATCCCCTCGAGGCAAATTCCGGATAAAGTCAAACGTAATTTTCGGATAAGAAAAACCGTGTACCGGTGAAATAATCGCCACCGTCGTATCGGAATCAAACTTTTCCAAAGAACCCACCGTTGAAATATCACAAAGCGAAAAACGGATCCCCCGTTACGCCGCGCATTCGGAAAACCACAATGCAATTTGCTTTGCATTTCCCGTGCCTGAAAAATAAAACAACACCCATTTGTTCATAAACACAATCTATTATTTTTATGGGTGGCTCCCGGAATTTCATTCCGGGACCGGGCTGGCATTCCGCTAAACAGCAAAGCTGTTAAGCGGAACGGAGCCGCGCGTCTCCGCAGTTCCTGTCGCATCCCTGCCACAAAAAAAACAGGTTCTTCAGGTATGAAAGTCAGGAACAAGGGAATTGGGATGTGGGATATGAAAATATCCGGCCCAATTGTTTGACAACACCGATTTCGATTTGAACGCGGTAATGCAGGGGTCAAATATTTTCGACCCGGTTTTTTCATATTACATATTAGCCAAGTTCGCTCCGGCGTAAAAAATATTCCCAATGTGCACCGCTACTTAGCCTTGCCAAATTGGAGCGGATTCAAAATTATTGACGAAAAACATCATTTTACGCGATTTTCGTCAATAAGGAGACTTTGAAATTAATGGATTATAATTTCCAATATGGTTGGAATTTATCCCAAATATCAGCGATCCACTTACTGGGATGGTATTCACTAATGTCATAAACACAGCCTGGTTGATATGGCCATTTTAAATCATAAAGGATATCTATTTTAGTCATGGCGATCACCATTACCCAACGCCCGGACCATGATGCCGGATCATGTGTAATTTCCTTTTCTTCATATGGAATCAACTTTGCAGGAGAATCAATAGGAGTAACCAAATGAGTACAGTATCTTCTATTGTGAATATTTTGAGTGATTACAATAATTTCACTCGGTTTAACTTTTAACAGATTCTTTTGATTTCTTGGATTTATAGTAAGACAAAAAATGTGACCTCGTTCAATTTTTATAAGCCGTTGATCATCGGGTAAAAAGGCATTATTTAAAGCACCAAATTGATCACCACCAGTTACACTTTTTATCCACTTAACATCATTGACAGAATATTTTTTATTTCGCAACATCTCTAAATTCTTTAATATCTCTGATTTCTTTAACATTCCTAACTTCTCTAATTTCTCAAGAACATTAAATATCTCTAAACTCATTTTAAACTCCTTGATAAAGAATATATGATGTAATTATAACAATAACATAAAAAGCGCCTCTCTGTCAAGTGGTTTCAAAAAGCTTTGTCATTTCAATTGTTTTCGACTTTTAATTTCCTGTAAAATTTTCATTTATTGTATTGCTATCGCATTTAACTTTATTAGTCGCTCTTGCTGCGAAGTAAGTTTCGCCGGAATAAGATTGCGCTTAATGGCTTCCGTATGAAGATGATAATTAATTTTGCAAGTTCTCGTTTCGCTGTCCAACTAATGTTTTTTTGTTCTTCTTCTTTTAAACGCTGAAACTCTTTGATAATATATAACTTAAATTCAATAGAAATCCATAAGGCAAAATCCAAAGCGATATCTTTATGTGCAAACGTACCACCATATCGTCCTGCTTTGGAAATAATACCTATAGCATTTATCAATTCTATCCATTTTTAGGTGTCATCACAAAACTATTTAATCCGAATAATTCTATCGTATTTCTGTTTCTTAACCAATTTTTCACCATATCATTGATATGTTCGGAATTTTTATATCGCGCAAGGTCTCGGTAATACTAATATAATCCGTATCATTAATTTGAATCACATTTAAACCGGCACCTTTTTGCTAAATTTGCAAAGAACCCAAGGAGTTGAAGTGTCCCTTTTAACGAAAGAAAAAATTCTTCACGCACTCGAAAGCATCATGGATCCGGATCTTCACAAAAATATTGTGGAACTCGGATTTGTTCAAAACCTGCAAATTTCCGAAACAAACGAAGTCTCCCTTGATCTCGTTCTCACCACCCCCGCATGCCCCGTGCGCGAACAATTTCAGGATTCCTGTAAAAAACTGATTCTCGCTCTCGGCGCAAACGCCGTTACCGTGAATCTCTCGGGAGCCGCCCAAACGCAAAACAACGCCTCGCTTGAAAATTCCTACTTGAAATCCGTCGCCAACATTATCGCCGTTTCTTCCGGGAAAGGCGGAGTCGGCAAATCAACCGTCACCGCAAATCTCGCCATGGCGCTCAGCCTTTCCGGCGCGCGCGTAGGGATTTTAGACGCCGATATTTACGGCCCCTCCATGAGCCTCATGTTCGGAATTCAAACCGCGCCCGAAGTTCACGACGACAAAACCATTTCCCCCGTTACCGTTCGGGGCGGCATTGAAATTATTTCCATGTCCATGTTCGCCGATGCGGAAACCGCCACCATTTGGCGCGGCCCCATGGCAAGCCAAATGATCCAAAACTTTCTTCACCGCGTGCGTTGGGGCGCTTTGGACTACCTCCTAATCGACTTTCCGCCGGGCACAGGCGATATTCAGCTCACGCTCACGCAAACCGCGCCGATCTCCGGCGCGATCGTGGTGACTACGCCTCAGGAAGTGGCTCTCGCCGATACGCGGAAAGGGCTTTCCATGTTCGACTCCGTTGGCGTTCCGGTGCTTGGGATTGTGGAAAACATGAGTTATTTTATCTGTGACCACTGCGAGAAAAAGCATTTTATTTTCCCTGCCGGCGGCGGAAAATCCCTCGAAAAAAAATGGGGCGTACCGCTCCTTGCGGAAATACCCATAGAACCTGCCATTGCCGAAGGGAGCGATCTCGGTACCCCGATTGTGCTCCGCGCCCCGAACAGCGTATCCGCTCATGTATTCACCTCCATCGCCGAAAAAACCATCCGGAGCCTTGCCATCCTTCAATCAAAACAAAATCAGGGCATGTACCCGTTTGAATTGAGTTGGGAAGAACTTCTCATAAAGGAGGAAAAATGATTCAACCCGTTTCTATTTTCAAAACGCCTGCCGGAGAACTCGGAATAGAGTGGAATGACGGCGCCCGTTCAACCTTTAATTTGCACAATCTGCGCGCGGCCTGCCCCTGCGCCCTTTGCGTGGATGAAATCACCGGGCAAAAAATTTTGGACCCGCGGACCATCCCCGAAAATATCGGCATACTCAAAGTGCGCTCTATTGGACGCTACGCCATCGGAATTTACTGGTCGGACGGTCATCAAAGCGGAATTTACCCCTACTCTCTGCTGAAACAATTGACGAAATGAGTATTATATGCAATATTTAAATCGTTTTGGCGGCTTCCGGCGAAATAAGCCCGTAAGTCCGGGGAAATCCCGGACAGAGGCTTCCGAACTACCTTTTAGGCTATGTAAAATATGAGCGATTTGAACGAGTCCCTTTACTTCCGTGATTTGAACCGTTACCCTACCTTGACGCCTCAAGAAGAGTCTGTTTTATTGACGATTATCAAAAATGGGGAAACCGAAGAAATCCGGAAGTCGGCGTTACAGCGCCTTATTCGCGGAAACCTGCGTTTTGTGGTGAGTGTAGCAAGAAAGTATCAAGGGCGCGGCCTTTCCCTCCTGGATTTGATCAACGAAGGGAATCTCGGACTGTTTAAGGCGGCTCGCCGCTTCGACATGGGAAAAGACGTCAAATTTATTTCTTACGCCGTTTGGTGGATCCGTCAGTCCATTCAGAAAGCGCTCTTCGAGCAGGTAGGCGCGGTACGGATTCCGCCGAACAAACTCGCCCTTGTAAATCGTTTTAAACGCGCCCTCGTCCTCAACGGCGGCGATTACGAATTAACCATGTCCATGCCCGAATTTGCAGGCTCGGAAAGGGATATTGTGGAAGTTATGGAGAAAATCGTCGATATTTCTTTGGATGCGCCCATCGGCGACGACGGCAGTTCCGGTGATTCCGTAAGTACCCTCATGGATGTGCTCGGCACCGAAGGAAACCAGGAAGAGGAAATGGAAAAACAGGAGCGCAAACGCCTGATCCGGGAAACGCTCTCCGCTCTTCCGGAACGCGAAGAAGAAATTCTCCGGATGTTCTACGGACTGGATTCCGTAGAAGACACGACCCTCAAAGATATCGGTGAAGATTTGAAACTGAGCCGCGAGCGCGTGCGCCAAATCAAAAACAAAACGCTCCGCAAGTTACAAAAAAGCAAGGAAAACAAAGAACGGCTCTCCGATCTCTTGGGAGGCTAATGAAATACGCGTCTTCAGTTTCCCGGAAAGCGGCTCTTGTTTTTCTGTGCATCAGTTTAGGCGGAGTCGCCGCCCTCCTCGGTTACTCGCTTTATCAAAAAATCGGTCCGGCGGAAATCTCCGTGGAAAATATTCCGTTCGGACTCCCGGCAGGCACTGCAGTCAAGAAAGGGGATCTCCCCGATTTAACCAAAGGCGTTTCCGCTCTGCCGCTTGCCGTTCAAGAAGAAATCAAGCGCGCCGGAAACCTCGAAAGCAACGGCTTCACCCGCGAAGCCCTTGAAATCTACGAAACGCTCAACCTTCAATATCCGGGTTTATTCTTTTCCAAATGGGGCGCCATGAACTCGCTTTTTGAAATACCGAATCTCACTTCGGTTCAAAAAGAACGGCTCCACACGCTCGCCGGCATTGTGAAATCCGGCCGGGAAAACCTGAGTCTCGAATTTTATACCGACAGCCGGCTCGCTTTGTTTTCGGGAAACTCCAACGGCGCGTTGGAATACGCCCGTCTTTCGGTGGAAAACGCGCCGGCATTTTTCGATGCCCGGTTCCTTTATGCAAAACTCCTTTCGGCAGAGGCGCGTTACGCCCAGAGCCTCGAAGAATCGAAAGCCGCTATTTCTCTTTCTCTCGGGAATCATCCCGGCGCTTACTACCTCCTCGCGGAAACTTACCACAACCAAGGGCTTCTCGACAGCTGCCGCCAAGTGACGGAATACGCGTTAACAAAATTCCCGGCGCATACCGATTTACTCCGCCTGCAAGGATTCCTGATGGAATACGGCGGAAACTTTGACGCCGCGGAAAAAATTTACAAACGCATTCTCGCCATTCTCCCCGACGACGCCAAAACACTCGAAGCCATGCGCACCCTCGGTGAAAAATCACCGCCCGGCGCGGAAGGGCAAGGTTTCCGGTTTACTCCCGGAGATCAAGCTCAAGTAGCCGTAACCATTCTCGAACCGCTCGTGGCCGCTTACCCCGAAAACCTGCCGCTCAAAGAAGCCCTCGGGCAAGCTTACCTCAAAGCGCGCCGGTTCGACCTCGCGCGGTATCAATTCCGGGATATTCAGCAGCAAGATCCGGAATATCCGGACATTCAGCTCCATATTCAAGAATCGGAAGCCTCTAAAAATTATTCCGCACAAGATAACAACCTGCTTACCGATAACTTAATCCGCGCGGTGGATAGCCTCCGCACAAGCTCTCCGCAGGCGGAACAAAATTCCGAAACGTTTCTCGGGCATTACCTGGTGCGCTACGGCGCCTCTTCCAAAGAATTCTTTGCCAAATATTCCGCCGACCGTTTTAAGCCGGTTTCGAGTGGCGTTTGGCGGGAAACGTTTCTCGATGAAGACTACACCCACCAATACACGGTTCTTTTCGGCGACCGGGATCAGTATTACGGCGTCCACATTATCGTCACCGATTCTTCCTCGATTCAGGCCGGGAAAAACTCCGATGTTTACGGTCGGCTTTTGAAACGCAATTCCCGGATTTCGGGTATCGGAAGCGGAACCGGAGAAACGGATTGCGGGAGCGCCGTCATGGAAGCGATGGTTTGGGAATCCCGCGATAATATGGAAATTCTCGCCCGGATTATCGGAAAACCGGCCGAAGCGCGCATGATCCGTCTCGACCGGAGCGTAATTCCCGACACCACAAGGCTTTGCGATTACCTCCATTACTTGAATCTTTATTGAGTGCGATTATTTATTAAAAGGGGGGCGCCCCCTCGCTCCAACTCCGCTTGATCGCGCGCCTCTGTTTCTCCAGACATAAAAGAATCCTCTTATCCCATATCCCACAAAGAACATGCCGGAATAACCGATTCTTCCGGCTTCCGTTAGTCGCCGGGGCGCGCGGCGGATTTTCCGCTACCCCCTTAAAGCATGATCTTCGGGCATGAAAGGTTTGGGAATGGGGAAATGGATAATTCAGTCATTGAAATCACGAAGAACACATCCGCCGTTATCGGGAGCCACACCCCTTCTTGTCATCGCGAACGCGGAACGCGTGTGGCGATCCGGTGAGGAACAATACAGAATCCGGATGGCTATGGGTAATGCCTCGGCAAGTCCCAATTGCACGATTTCATGAGCACAACGCCATTTTTAGAGGTACTCTTGAGGTTCTTTTTGTATTTTAGCGGCATGTTTCTAAAAACCCTCGGAGTTCTTTTCTTCGTTTCGTTTGCCGCCCTGTTTCAAGGCTGTACTTGCTGTGCCTATTTAAACCACATGTTCAACGCCGAGCGCACTTACGAAGAAGCCGCCGAACTCCGGCAAACACGCCTCGACAGCATTCCCGAAGATTCCACGAGCCTCCCGACAGGCGACGAACTAAAAAAATACGACCGCGTAATTGAAAAAGGTTCCCGTGTTTTGGAGCGCTTTCCCGAAAACGAACGCCAAACCGCAAATGCAATTCTCTTAATCGGGGAATCGTTCCGCCACAAAGGAGAATGGGCGCAGGCGATCATCAAATACGATGAATTCGAACGTTACTTTTCCTCTCACGATTCCATGCCCATGGTAGAATACGAGCGCGCTTACTGCCTCTACCGCAACGGCGAATACAATATCAGCCGGTTTGCCCTGGAGCCGGTATTAAACCCGAACCACCCTTATTATTACGACGGCCTGAACTTACTCTCCCTTTTAGACGAACAATCGGACACGCCGGACGAAGCGATCCTTGCGCTTGAAAAAATGCTGGAAGACAGCACGGCAGGAACTCCGTACATCCGCGGAAAAGCGCATTTCCGTTTAGCCGGACTCTATTATAAACTTGAAAAATGGGAAAACGCACGCAAGCATTTTCGGGCTCCGGAAATCCGGGAACTATCGCTTGCGAACCGCTTTGCCGCCGCCATTTACAGCGCGGAATGCGAAGTGAACCTCAAACACTACGCGGCGGCCGGAGAAGAATACGCGGCCATGATGTCGAATAAAGAATTTGAGGAACACCTGCCGGAACTCATGGTGCGCCGCGCCGAAATTTTACTCCTTGCCGCCAATTGGACGGAGAGCGAGCGTTTATTTCACCGCGTAAACAGCGAGTACCCCAAAACCGAAGTCAGCGCGCGCAGTTATTACAATCTCGGTGATTTTTACCAAACCGAAAAACGCGCCTACCCCGAAGCCCTCGCTTATTACGACAGCAGCACCATCGCCATGTCCGCTTCTTCCTGGGGGCAAAACAGCCGTGAACGAAAACAGGCTCTGGAACGATTACTCGCCCTCGAACAGCAAAACGCCGGACTTGAAAAAGATTCCGCAGCCAAAAAGCCTTTCTTTGAAAACGAATTTCAAATTTCCGAATTGTTCCTGTTCCGCCTTTCGGAACTCGACAGTTCCCTCGCCCGTTTAGACCGCATTATCAACGAAGCCGAAGACACAACCCTTGTATTGCGGGCCACGTACGCGCGCGCCTTTATTTTCGATGAATACAAAAACGAGCCCAATCAAGCGGAAGCCCTCTACCGCGAAATCATTGAAAAATACCCGAACACGGAATACGCGAAAAGCGCACAAAGTATTCTCGGAATGCGCGTCACCATGAAAACAAATGAAGACCTTGCACACGAAGCCTTTTTGCATGCCGAAAGTCTTTGGGTCGCCGCCGAAGCCGTACCGCTTGAAAGCATGTCGCTTGTGGATTCGGCATTTGCGCAAGCCATCACCGCTTATGATTCGGTTTACCGCGCCTTCCCGAAAACAAATTACGGCGCGCAAGCTCTTTTTATGAAAGCGAACCTGCTTGCCATGGATCCGGTAAAAAAAGACAGCACTATCGCCGTTCTTATTATTCTCCGAAACGAATATGCGGCAACCCCATGGGGAAAAGAAGCCGCCTACCTTTTAAATTCCAAACAAACCATCACCAACGATGAATTAACACGCCTCAGAAATCGTTCCGCGGCGAACGAAGCTTATTTGGAAAAACTTTCCAAACAGTATTACGAGAGTTTCAAACCGGTAGAAAAAAAGCCCGAAGTACAGCAGCAAAAATCTACGGAAGACGAAATTCTCGAAAATACTTACAACAGCATGTATGACTTTGATTAAAAGCTTCCTTCTTTTACTGACTCTCATACTGCTTATCAGCTGCGCCGGGAGCGCGAGTATCGGCGCCCGCAAAGGTTACGACCGCAATCACAAATCGGGAACCTCCGCAAATACCGGAAGTTCGTTCCGCGGAGAAGCGAGTTTCTACGGACCCGGATTTGCCGGAAAAAAAACCGCAAACGGTGAAATTTTCGACCCCGAAGCCATGACCTGCGCCCACCAAACGCTCCCTTTCGGCACCAAATTGCGAGTCACTCACCAAGGGAACGGTAAAAGCGTGGAAGTGCGCGTGAACGACCGCGGCCCCTTTGCTCATAACCGCGTACTGGATCTAAGCGTTGCCGCCGCCCGGAAACTCAATATGGAAAAAGAAGGGCACGCGGAAATTACGGCGGAAGTCATAGAATAAACCGCATTACTGCATTAAAAACGCCCGCAAAGCGGGCGTAATGATTTTTAAACCTGAGTATAAACCGGAGTTATTTCCCCGGGGTGGGAGTCCGGGCTTCCCAATTACCGGGTTCGTGTCCGGATAAATTAAAGTCTTTGCGGTTCAGACTTTTTCCGAGACCGTCCGCTTCCGTTGGCCAGGCGCCGCGATCCGAATAAAGAATGGCATCCGACCATTGGTAGGCGCATTGCTTTTCCGCAGGGTTCAGCGGGTCGATAAAACAAGGCGGATAAGGTTTCTGCAATACCAAAAGCTCGCCGCGGTTGGAAACTTTTCCGGGGTAAGTCACAATCGGAATTTCGTTTGCAATGCCGTAAGCCGCTCTGAATTCCGCCGTGTCCATGGAAAGCGTATCTTGAATCAGGAGCATCATACCGTTTGCCGGCACGGCATCTGTTGAACTGAATGTAAGCGCAATTCCTTTCACGCTCCAAGCGGCTTGTTCCGCCACATCGTAAAGCGGCACCACGGTATCGGAAAGGTTTCGAATCTCAATAAATTCAAGCGTGCCGGTGTTTTCTACCGGGTGATAATGAATCTCATTGAAATAAAGAGGTCCCATCAAAGGCCCGCTGTTTTGCTTGCCCCGTGTGGGTTCAATCAGCGAACCCTGCTCCAGCGAGCCGTCGGAAAGCGTAATCACGCCGGCCGAAGAATTCGGCGTTACCGGATATTCCAAACCGCTTTCCGCCCCGGTCTCCTTTCCATTTACGACCTCTCTGAGGTAAAGCGATTCCCCATTCTGAGAGAAGAATTGAAAATCTTCCGCATCGGAAACCAAATAAGCGTTAGCCGGAACTACGGAACCGGCGGGGACTTCATAAACTTCATAAGAATCTCCCACTTCACGCACCACATGCCACCCGCTGATATCCTTCGCTTCCGCGCCGGAATTATAAAATTCAACCCAACCCGGCGTACCGCTGTAAGGCATCACTTCGTTGATGCGTACCGTGAGCGGCGCAATATATTCATCGGGGCCGCCCGGATTGCCGCCGTCTGTTTTACTCGCCGCCCAAGAGAACGGGGACCCCGGGAAACCGCCGGTATAAACAAGGGTATGCCCTTCCCCGGCAGCAAGGCTCGGCCAAGGCGGAGCACCGTCAAAACGGCAATCCACATCGCCTTTTCCGTCCAATTTGACTTCAATTACATCGCCTTCATTCGAAAGCCGCCCCACCGTTCCTTTCTCGGGATCAATATCCCACGGCCCGAACAAACGTCCGGAAAAGTTAGGATAACGCTCGTGAAAAAGCGCTACATCATTGGTGACGACAATGTATTCTCCGGTATCGAGAGGCTCTGCCGGGAATGTATAAGTAATAGCGCCGTCCAGGCGGAGCAGCGCATCCGTCATATTTTGAATCGCAGGTCCGCTTTCGATTTTGAGTTCTATAAATTCAAGATCGGTGGTATCGTTAAACATGATTTCGGAACACGACATAATCGTGACATCGGAATTTTTGGTTTTGGTTCCGCTGCCCGGATCACAAGCGCAAAAGCCCGCCGCCAAAAGCGGCAAACTCCATTTGAGTAATTTCCTTTTTTGCATACACACCTCTCAATTAATATATCAAACTTTCAAAATCCGTCACAATGCGGCGTTCTGAAGTTTTGCGGATTTTCATAAACTCGCCGCCATTCCGCGGCAGCATTCCCGAATTTGGAAAAACTGCTCTGTTTCAAATTCAAAGTTCTAATCAAATCAATCATCCAAAACGGCACTTGAGAACTCGGACATTTCAGTTCAAGCACCGCATCGCAGCCCGGCACAAAAAAGCGCGGAAGCCCCGTTGAAAACATATAATGCGGATCCACGGAATAATCCAGCCCGTTTTCTTCGCGGAAACGCATTCCGGTATCAATCGTCACCCGGGAATACTCCTCGGTGGTACCGAACCAGGCGCGCCGTTTATACTGCGTGAGAAGCCGGGGCCTTGCATGAAATGTTTCGGTTTTGTATAAAAACTCTTCCAGATAAGCGCGGTCTTTCTCTTTCTTGACCGGCCATTCTTCCGGAGATTTTTTCCAAACCGCCTCAGGATTTTCTCCGCTGATGGTCGCACGGCTTTTAAAACACACGTCTCTGACTTTCCGTTTCACTTCAAAATGAAAAACGCCGTCCGGATCGGGATGTTCGCCGTAAGTGCGAATCCGCATATTGAAGCGGTCCAGAAGCCTCGCTTTTTTCCAGCCTAAAAAAGTCCAGGAAGGGGAATCCAAATAAAGATTCGTGATCCAGTAAAAACCGCCGGGAGTCACTTTGGAATAATGATCTTCTTCGCAGTAAGGCGCAATCAATTCTCCGATACGATCCGCCCATTCCACCGGAATGTGATACTTCAACTCAAAACGCTCCAACAGGCTGAATCCGCGCGCGCCGCTCATTTAGAGCCCTACTTGCAAATGGTTCAACAAGTTTTCCCGGGAGAAAATACCGGCGTAATCCAAAAGGATAAAGAAACGTGAGTAAATTTCATATTCAAGGCGCACTTGCTTTAGCGTACTTTCGAGCGCGACTTCCCGGGCGCGCAAAAGGAGCAGAGGATCCGAGCCCGCATTCATTGCAAAATCCTGAAAAAGCTGGCCGGCATCTACTTCCCGTACAAATTCTTTTTGAATATTCCGCTGCGCAATAATCGCCGCCATTTCTTCGCGAATCCGCGCCGCTTTCTGGGTTAAGTCCCGCCGAACTTCGAGGTAATCGCTTTCATCGTCCAAAACGGAAATCTGGCGCCTCATATCGCCGTCGCTGTTATCGGTAAACCACGGCAGTTTAAGCGCGAGGTTGATATAGAATTTGTCGATCAGGCGGCGGTCATCTTCCGAGCGTATCAAAATCCATTCTTTCTCGGAATAAGAACCCGGTACATACTCCCACTTGTATTTTTTCTCCGCAATCACATGTTTATAACCGAAACCGATGTATGAAAACATATCGTTATCCGTAGCGCTTTCCTGATGATAACGTTTCTCGGAAGCATTCCACTTGCTTTTCGCCTGTGCAATCTGCGGATAAGCGGAATCGGGAGAAGAGGCTTCTTTCAGAAACTTCTCAATTTGTTCTATGGAAGGAAGCCAGGCCGAATCCAGTTGAATTTGATCGAACTCCGGAATCCAGGAACGAAACTTCATTTCAATGTCCAAAAGCGCATTGCTGTCCGCCACGAGTGCCGCCGAAATTTCAGCTTCCCGCTCCCGCGCGGAAATTAAACTTTGCAAATCAAAACCTTCCGCTCCGCTTTTCATGCGAAGCACTTCTATCCGGTCTTTATTGACTTGAAACAACTCGCGGTTGATTTTCTGAATGCGCTCTTGAATCACAAAACGAAGCCCGCGCTCATAACGTTCATACATAATGTAAGAACGGTCCACCGCTTTCCGCGCTTTCTGGTAAGTCTCCATAGCGTCCCAATATTCCGAGGTCGCCTTTGTTTCTCCCCACGGATTCGGTTTTAAACGAAGTTCAAAATCGTGTTCCAAAAACCCCAAACCGTTCAGTTGGTAGCGAAACTCCAAATCATCCCACAACTTGGTAGAAGCCCCCTGGCTCACCGAATTAATACGGCGATCCGCGGCGTTCAACACCGGATCGTCATTGACGGAACCGATCAATGTTTCCCACGTCAGCGAGGAGCCAAAAGAAAGTACGGCAAAAAGCAGAATAGTCCACAAAATTTTCATTGAGGATTCTCCGTAGCCTCATAATTCAAAAGCTTTTTCCATTCGGGGACTTCCGAAATCGAAACTTTTTCTCCGAGAAGCAAATCGTTTTTCTCGGGAATGCGAATAATCACTTCGCGCCCATAAATCATAAATTCCGGAACCTTACGGAGGCGTATCGGAAATTCCACAATCCGGCTGCTCATTCCCGTCACGACCCCTTGATAGCGATGTCCGCCCGCTTGAGAAGAAATCACATCGACATTCGCCCCTACCTGAATTTGATTGTAAACGGTTTCGTGCACATAGCCGCGAATCATGGACGGCGCTTTTTTCGTGAGCGTCAAAAGCGGGAAAAAACTCGAAGCGCGTTCGCCGTCGCGCACATTCACAGCGCCCACTACCCAATCTTCTTTCGCCGTCACCACAAGTTCTTCCTGCTCTTTTTTCAGCATTTCCAACTCGCGCAGGAGCGCCTCGGCTTCGCTTGCGTTACTGGTTTTCTGCAAACCCTTGCTCCCCTGTAAAAGCCGGATCTGCGAACGGGCGTTTTCTTCTACCATTCGGAGTTCCTGTTCCAAGTTGCGAATCCGCATCACCATCGCATTATTGGAATCGGCTGGAGCGGCTTTAGGCAAACTGCTTAATTTGGAAGTAATCTCCTGATTATGCCGATACTCGCTTTTCAAGCGGTTGATTTCAAAAACGAGGGCGTTTTTCCGTGTGGCCAAATCGGCCTGAACTTCCGCCACCCGCTGGTCGATAGAAGCGGAACTCACATGCGTGCGCCCCTCGATAATATCCAGTTCGCGCGCCACTTCGTTCATCCGGACGGCAAGGTCGGAGCGGCTGAGTTCCACAAGCGTATCGCCGTTTTTCACTTCTTGCCCCGGAATTACATGCACCTTGACAATTTCCACCGCCGTTTGAACGCTCACCACCGTTTCCGAGGCTTCCGCCACGCCGGCAAAAATGATCGTTTCCCCGCGAAACAAATAACCGAAAGTAACGATGGCCGCCACCGCTAAAATCCAAGCAAAAAGAAATTTATTCCTGAAAATCACCATAATCACATCTCGGTGGTAGCATCTTGCATCATGAACTGAACTCCGGAAAGCCCTTGAATTTGCGTCAACTTTTTAAGCACTTGCGCCGCGCCCAGGTTCCGCCTTAAATGGATCTGATACGCCACATCAATCCGCGAACCGCCATCGACTTCCCGCATGGTTACCAGAACAAAAGTTCTCAAATTCTCGCGCAGAATCTTTTCGAGCTGAAGCCGCGCTTCGGATTCGTTCGGCATGGCGAAACGGAGCATGCCGTCAAAAAAGTTCCGGCTACCGAGCCCCGAACGGCTGACAATCGCCGCCACTAAACAAAACGCCGCCGTACCGCCGGCGGCAACGCCCCAGGCAAACACGCCGCAGCCGATCCCCGCGCCGAGAGCGGCAAACAGAAACATAATATCCCGCGGGTCTTTAAAACTCGTTCGGAAACGCACAATCGAAAGGGCGCCGAGCATCCCGAGACCGCGCCCCACATTATCGCCGATCGCCTGCATCACCGTTGCCGCCACAATCGAACTCAATACGAGCGCCTGCACAAAATTCCGGGAATAGGAAAGCCCTAAAAAGGTCTTCTCATAGGTAAAACCAATCAGCGAAGACAGAATAAAAGCTAACAAAAGGGTGTAAATCATTGTGATCACAGTCGGATACGCAGTACTCGACTGAACGGTCAGCAAATCAATCATATAACTCTCCAGAGAACAATGCCGCCTACAAACTACCAATAATTTTTTCCAAACGAACTATTCTTCTTGTAAAAATCGAAGAAACATACCCGTTTCGGACATCAAATCACCGGATTTAGGCAAAAAATAATCATCACCTTATCACTTAATTGCAAAAATTACATAGATTGTTCGGAAAAGGCAAATTTTCCCTTTAATTAACAAAGGAATCCGTCATGAAAAAGAGCATCAAAGGAACACAAACAGAAAAGAATTTACTCGCCGCTTTCGCCGGAGAATCCCAGGCACGGATGCGTTACACCTATTTTTCAAGTGTGGCCCGCAAAGAAGGTCTCATTCAAATTTCCCTGATTTTTGAAGAAACCGCAAACCAGGAAAAAGAACACGCCAAACGCTTTTGGAAATTTTTGGAAGGCGGGATGGTTGAAATCACGAGTTCTTACCCGGCAGGCGTAACATCCAGCACGCTGGATAACCTCAAAGCCGCTGCCGACGGTGAAAACGAAGAATGGACTCACCTTTACCCGCATTTTGCCGTGATCGCACGCGAAGAAGGTTTCGAGGACGTTGCCTGCGCGTTCGAACGTATTTCCGTTTCCGAAAAACAGCACGAGAAACGCTACCGCGATCTTTACAACAATCTGATGGCCGGGCGCGTTTTCAAAAAAGAAGGAAAAGTCACCTGGCGTTGCCTCAACTGCGGTTATCTCCACGAAGCCGAAAGCGCTCCGGAACTCTGCCCCGCCTGCCTGCATCCGAAAGCTTATTTCGAGATTCTCGCAGAAAACTGGTAAGTTCATGTTTTTTTAACAGACCGTATAGAGCTCAAATAAAAATGAGGTAAAATCTTGTTTAGACAAAAAATTTTAATCGTTGATGATGAGTTCATCAACCGGGAAATTTTAAAAGAAATACTGCAAGACGAATATTGTTTAATAGAGGCTTCTAACGGACAGGAAGCCATTGATATCTATAAGGCTAAAGAGAAAGAATTATCGCTTGTGTTATTAGATATGATGATGCCCGATAAAGACGGCATCACCGTGATTAAAGAATTGAAAAGAGACTTAAAGGAACTGGAAGTTCCTATTATTTTCGTTACCGGCAATAACGACGACGAGCTGGAAACGAATTCTATTAAAATGGGCGCGACGGATTATATCCGGAAACCTTTTAAAACGGAAGTGATCAAAGCAAGAATCGCCGCGCAGATTGCCCTAAAGCAAAACATCAACCATTTGAATGCCGAAATCGAAAAAGGGATTCTCGAAAGGACCAAAATAACGGAATCCATTATATTGGCGCTTGCTAATATGGTGGAATACAGAAGCACGGAATCCGGCGAGCATGTAAAAAGAGTGCAGGATATTACCAAACTTATTGTAAAGCAATTAAAACTTTCGACCCATCTTTTGGATGAATATTCAACAACCGAATTAACTTATATGGGATACGCCGCCGCCTTGCACGATATCGGCAAAGTCAGAATCAAAGATTCCATATTGCTTAAGCCCGGATGCTTCACTCCCGAAGAATACGAAGAAATGAAAAAGCACACCATTTACGGTGAAGAAATGGCAAAAAAATTCTACATAGGCGAAAACGAAGAAATGTTGAAGCTATGCAGCGAAGTTTGCAGACATCATCATGAAAAATGGGACGGCACCGGTTATCCGGACAGATTAAAAGGGGCCAATATTCCCATATCCTCAAGAATCGTTTGTATCGCCGATTCATTCGACGCCATTGTGAGCAAAAGAGTCTATAAAGACGAAAGAACATTAGAGGACGGCTTTGAAATTATAAAAAAAGATTCGGGAATCTATTTTGACCCGCAAATCGCAGAAGTATTTCTAACATTAAATCAGGAATTACACGGAATGTATCAAAAGTAAGGAGTCTCTGTCATGAGCGAAGATTACAGAAAAATAGATATGGCCGAAGCCGCCGGAAGATTACACTTGGATAAAGCGATCATAGAAAGACTGATGAAAAAATTTCTGGATAGCGACGTCATGGAAAAGGCGGAAAAAGCTTTCGGCGAATCTAATGTGGAAGAGGCGAGACTTGCCATTCATTCGATTAAAGGCACCGCCGCGAATTTAGGAGCCACCGGCTTAAGCAAACTCGCGCTCGATATCGAAACAAAAATAAAAGAAAACGGCACTTTGGATTCCGACTTACTGAAGCTGATGAAAGAAATTTGGAGCGAATTAAAAGCGATGTAAGAGATTTTCCAATGCCGAAAAAGAATATTATCGAAAGGTGCGCCCGGTTCATTTTTGTCATTTACATTGCCATTGTAATAGCGATTACCCTATTCTTAAATTACTATGTCAATGAATACACTACGGTTCTGCAAACATCGTTAATACATCGTTTAACTATCAATTGCATATCGGTACGGGATTTAGTCAGCGCCGAACAATTAAATGAATTCGTATCACCCGAAGATATGGAAAAGGCGGAATACAAACAAATTTCGCAAAAACTCACGAAATATGCCGAAGAACACGAATTGCGGTACGTTTATTTTATAAGAATCAAAAACGGTAAAATTCAATACATACTGGATAGCGACCCTAATCCCAAAACACACCACGGGTTAAATAAATTTGAACCCATAGAAAAAAATCCGCTCGCATCCAAAACGTTCTTTGAAGGAAAAATATCTCACAGCACCATCGGAGAACATTCTAAAAAACAGAAAGGTATTTTCTCGGTATATGTCCCCGTATTCAGCGAAAACGAAACGGTAATTGCCGCCGCCGGCATTGATGTACCGGATGAGGGCCTGATCCAAAGAAAAAGCATCACGCAAATATTACTTTTGATTTCTTCTTTGATTGTCCTTTTCTTTATAGGAACGAGCCTGTTACTCGTGATCAACTATTCCAAAAAAACGAAAATTTTCAGAGAGGCCAATCAGGCCAAAAGCCAGTTTTTATCCCGCATGAGCCATGAAATGAGAACGCCTATGAATGCAATTATAGGGTTTTGCCGAATGGCCAAAAAAACAAAAGAGCTTGAGAAAAAGAACGAATTTTTAAGCGATATCACCAACGCCTCGGATTATTTACTCAAAATAATCAATGATGTTTTAGACTTGTCTAAAATAGAAGCCGGTAAAATAAAGCTGAATATTGAAAAAACCAATATTCATGAAATAATGGAAGAAATTGAAAAAATGTTTGCCTCTCAAGTTAAAAATAAAGAGCAAATTTTTTCCATTCATATTTCCGATAAAGTTCCTCAATATGTTTATTGCGATAAAATGCGTTTAACACAAATATTGATGAATTTGATTTCAAACGCCTTGAAGTTTACTCCGAATAAAGGGAGAATATCCGTTTTCGTTTCCGTACTCGAACAAACATCAAGTACTTGCAGTTTGGAATTTGCAGTACAGGATACGGGAATCGGAATCAAAGAAGAATATATTCCCAAAGCATTCCAAATTTTTGAGCAGGGAGACGGCGGAACGACAAGGAAATACGGCGGTACCGGCTTAGGGCTTTCCATCTCAAAATATTTAGCGGAAATAATGAAAGGCGAAATTTCCGTGATCAGTAAAGTAAACGAGGGAAGTACATTTAAATTTAATGTGGTGCTGAATATCGTAACCAAAGAAGACGAGCCCCGCGAAAACCAAACCGAAGAAAATATAGAAGAAACTCTCGATCTTAAAGGAAAAACATTCTTAGTCATAGAAGATAACGAAATCAACCAAATCATTGTGCAAAATCTTTTGGAAGAGTGGGGAGCAAAGGTAGAGTTCGCCAATGACGGAAGAGAAGGCGTTAATAAATTCGTTGAAAATCACAGTAAATACGATTTCATATTTATGGACATACAAATGCCGGTGATGGATGGGCTCACGGCAACCCGGAAAATTAGAGAAAGCCTTGCGGGAAATGCGAAAACCATTCCGATTGTCGCCATGACGGCAGAGGTATTCCGGGAAAATATAGAGAGCGCCCTCCATGCGGGAATGAACGCCCATATCGGAAAGCCGTTCAGTATAAAAGAAGTTATACGCATCATTAAGCAGAATCTGAAAATATAGAGAAACTATCGTTATTTTTTGAGTTTTTTTGCTTCTGCGTTAAAATTATTTATAGCTTATTTAATAGCGTGTTATTACGAAAGCGTTTTTTGTGAACCGGAGTAGAAAATGAGGATGATCAACAATAACGATGCAATGGAAAATTTTGAAACGATATGGGAACATGTCGAATGCGGTATCATGATCATCGATGCGGAAACACGCGAAATCCTCAACGTCAATCCGGTGGCAGCAAGGATATTCGGCGAAGATAAAACCAAACTTATCGGCAGAAAATGCCATAAATTCATATGCCCCACCGAAGGCTGCGACTGCCCTATCATGGATAAGGGACAAGTGGTCGATCGCTCGGAACGCACATTCATCAAAGCGGACGGCAGCAATTTACCCATCATCAAATCGGTTGTCAAAATAAATTATAACGGCAAGCTCGCCTTGCTTGAAAGTTTCACGGATATCTCTAATTTAAAAGAAGCCGAAGAAAAGCTGCTGCAGCTCGGTATTCTCGAACAATCCGGCAAAGCAAAAAGCGATTTCCTTTCACGCATGACTCACGAGATCCGCACACCGATCAACGCCATTGTAGGCATGACCAAAATTGCGGAAAACACAAGCGATATTGAAAAACTCAAATACTGTATTTCGAGTATCGGAACATCATCCCAACATCTTTTAGACATTATCAACGACGTACTGGATATGTCCAAAATCGAATCGGGAAAATTCGAGCTTTATAACGCGCCCATGAGTCTCGAAAAGATGCTTTCCAAAATTTGCGGAATATTTGCCGACATGATGGAGCAAAAAGGCATTAAATTCGGAATCTTTGTACACCCGGAAACGAAAGTCAATTACATCGCAGACGAAATGCGGCTCTCCCAGGCGATCGCCAATCTTTTATCCAACGCCATCAAGTTCACGCCTCAAGGCGGTTCCGTAAAACTCGCGGTAAAAGAACTGGAAAAAGGCGAAAATGACAGCATACTGCGTTTCAGCGTTACGGACACCGGCATCGGCATGACGGAAGACCAAATCCGCCGGCTTTTCCAGTCTTTCGAACAGGCGGACAACAGCATATCACGGAACTACGGCGGCACAGGCCTTGGACTTACCATCTCCCAAACCATCGTCGAAAAAATGGACGGAAAAATCTGGGCGGAATCGGTTTACGGCAAAGGCTCCCTGTTTATTTTCGATGTCCGGCTCGCGCATGACAATTCGTGCGGAAGAAGCGCAGGGATCCAAAACCTCAACCCCGCAGACATCAAGGCGCTTGTCATAGAAAGCGAAACGGAAAACCGCGAATATATGGATTCGATCCTCCGTTCTTTCGGAATGAACCCCGATACCGCCGCTACAGGAACAGAAGCAGTCCAGATCACCACCGAAGCCGCCATACCTTACGACGTAATATTCCTGGACGCAGGGCTTACGGATTCGGACGCGCTGGAAACCGCCAAAAAATTGAAAGCCCAAAATGAAGATACAGTCATTATCATGACCTCTTTTGCCTGCTGGAATCAAATCGAGGAACCGGCGCAACAAGCAGGCGTAGCGCGCGTATTATTGAAACCGGTGCTGCCGTCTTCGGTACTTGACGCCATCAACGAACTCGTGGGTGCAACGGTAATAGACGATGAAACAACGAGCCAAAATAATACCATGCCGAATTTCTCGGGGCGGCATTTACTCCTCGCCGAAGACGTAGGGATCAACAGAGAAATATTCATTTCCCTTTTCGAAAATTCCGGTTTGGATATCGATATTGCGGAAAACGGAGCCGAAGCCGTACAAAAATTCGGTAACGCCCCCGAAAAGTACGACCTGATTCTGATGGACATACAAATGCCCGAAATGGACGGCTACGAGGCCACGAAACAAATACGCAGCATGGACGCCCCTTCGGCAAAAACCATACCGATCATCGCGCTTTCCGCAAACGTATTCAAAGAAGATATTGAAAAAAGTTTGGAAGCCGGCATGAACGATCACCTCGGCAAACCGATAGAAATTCAAGAAGTTATCAAAAAATTAAAGAAGTTTATGAAAAAAGGCGGAGCGCGCCGTAAATCATAAAACGCGGGTGAACAACATTATTATCTCATATCCCCTTTGGGAATCCATTTTTCAAGAATAACGTTTAATGCGTTTACGCTAATCGGTTTCGACAGAAAATCGTTAAAACCGTTCTCCATAAAAAACTCTTTCATTCCGTTAACGGCATTGGCGGTAAGCGCCACAATCGGCAAATCGCGGTAATACGGATTTCTAAGATCCAATTCTCTAATTCGCTTAGTCGTTTCCACGCCATCCATACCCGGCATCATGTGATCCATAAAAATCAAATCGTAATGGTTGTGTTCTATTTTTTCAACCGCTTCCATACCGCTCAAACACGAATCCACCTGCACGCGATACGGAAGGAGCAAACCCTCCATCACATCCAAATTCACTTCGATATCATCGACAACGAGAACTTTCGCATAGGGAGCGGTAAATTCCTTCATTTTACCGCCGGATTCCGTCAATTTCCCCATGGGCTCCAAAGACGTTATTTTTTGCGGAAGCGTAACGGTAAAAATACTGCCTTTGCCGTAAATACTTTCCACTTTGATATTACCGTTCATCGCTTTCAGCAAATTTTTCGTAATAGCAAGCCCAAGCCCCGTCCCTTCCACATTTTTATTGGCGACCGGATCAATCTGAACGAAATCATTAAAGAGTTTATTGATGTTTTCCGGCTTAATGCCTTTCCCGGTGTCCGCCACATTGATCGTTAAAACCACGGTATCTTCGTTCACCATATCTCCGTTCACTACAAACGAAACCGATCCTTTGTCCGTATATTTCACGGCATTACTTAAAATATTCAGTAATATCTGCCGGACTCTCTTTTCATCGCCGACAAGCGCATCCGGAATATCCGTATCGATCTCCGTTTCAAGCCGGATTCCCGTACGGGTCAACCTCGCCTCTACAATACTCACCACATCGCTAATCAAAGACGAAAGCGAATAATTCGCAGGGACAATCTCCAATTTTCCGCTCTCGATTTTCGAAAAATCCAAAATATCGTTAATAATCAACAACAAACTTTCGGACGCCCGCTTAACGGTCACTATCTGCTTCTGTGCGGCCGGCGGCAAATTTTCCCGCAAAGCAAGTTCCGTCATACCGATAATCGCGTTCATGGGCGTTCGAATCTCATGACTCATTTTTGCCAAAAACTCGTTCTTCGCTTTCGACGCCACCTTAAGCGCTTTCACGGCATTCACCAAATCTTTAAAAATCTTAGCGATAAACACATTAAACACGGCAAGAATCAAAGCCATCACAAACAAAACCGAAAGGAAAAGCCATGTCATCGCCGTATTATAATCACGGATACCGCCCGGAGAAATCGCGAGAATATACCAATCGAAAATCGGGATCGCAGTAATACCTATTTCTCCGTCCGCCGTGTGAAACATTTTTGTGCTATCCTGTTTAAGACTCTTTGCCGCCTGCATCATCTCAGCTCCGGTACTGCCGAACTCGCTCTCGACTTTCTTTTTTGTCTCCACCAGCGTAATATCTTTCGCTCCGGTAATTTCTCCGAAAGAATTAAAGAAATAAAGTCCGGCCGATTCTTTATAATTTTCATAAATCGCGTCAATGAAAGCCGAAATATCAATACCGATACCCGTAATGCCGATCACCCGGCCGTTTTTCTTCATGGGAATATTCACCCACAACTTGCTCTTCTTAATACCGATATCGTAATTTACGTTCAAACTGTATAATTCTTTCTGACGAAGCGTTCGCAAATACCAGTCGGAAGAAGGGTCCAAAGTATCCAAAGTGTATTGATATTTATTATCAAAATAATATTTCTTGTCCTTATCGCTGATCCAAAAAATACTGTTCGCCCCAAAAGATTTCTTATAACTTAATATCTCCTCCAAAGCGAGTTTTTTAAGTTCCGCATTATCCGGCTCGGTGAAATAGCGCTGAATCAGCGGCGAATAGGCCATCTTTACGGCAAGGTTAATTTCGCTGATAATCGACGTTTCAAGCTTTATTTTTTCGTTATCCAAAATCCGCGTCAGCTCGTTGTGCTTGTTCTCCCGGATCGTCTGCTGCATGGAAAGAATGAAAATCGCGCCGCCGATCAGGGAAACAAAAACAAACAGCAATGCGGAAAACAGGACTGTTTTATGCACTAAAATCTTCAATTTTATCTGCTGCGCATTCATAAGCGGATTCCTGTTTTACCGGAAAATCGGTAGCGTTTCTAAATATAGCACCCGTTACCCGTATATCCCCCGTAACTGGAGCGAATTATAAAAGAAATGCCCGAAAAAACCAACTTATCGGCGTCTAAACTCCTTAATTCACCCGTAATACCGCTATTTTCGTATATTAAATCGCAGAATCGTCAATAAAGGAACCCGCATGAGATTCACATTCATGGTAATCACGTTTATGTGGTGCGCGCTAAGCGCCTACGGAGAAATGCCCGCCGCCGGCACAGAAGAATCAAAAAACAGAACGATTCTCATAAAAACGCTCCTTGAACTCAGAACTTCCGGCGGCCTCACCTCCGGAATATTCGACTATATCGCCGGCGACAACAGAGAATTACAGGGAATCAGACACCAAATGCTCTCGAACGGAAGAATCGGCACCCTCTCTCTACACTCAAACGGAATCGCCTCCACCGCATCACCAACCATAGAAGAATCGAAAAACAAAGCGATCCTGATAAAAATGCTTGTGGAACTCCAAAAATCGGATAACTTAACATTCGAATTATTCGATTATATAGCCGGAGACAACGAAGATTTACAAATGTTAAAATTCCAACTGATCAAGAACGGCGGCATCAAACGTTTCTGACAAGATACTGTTTTTATCATGTATAATGGGCGGCTCCCTCCATTTCATTCCGGGACCGGGCTTGTATTTTAGCGGTGGTGAAACCACCGGCTAAAACGGAGCCGCATTCTTTTCAGACAAGTGACTCATGCGTCTCCGCCCATCCGGGTGCAAATCCCTGCCGCCGTAAATCTTTTGCAAATATTAACCATTCTAAGTTTTTACCGCACGAATCGTATATACAAGAGGCACAGGATTATTTCGGTGCATAAAATAATATCGGCCGGGCTCCCGTTCTTCAAGCCCACTAAAACACGGATAAGGACTAAACGGATATTCTCTTACCGATTGTATCATAAGACCGGCCTTTATCAAACTATCTAATACACTGCTAAACGGATGCGTCCATTCGAGCTCCTCATTCGTTTCTTCACCGCTATTTTCAGTATAAGTTTCAGCATCCAGTTTTACAGGTTCCTTTTTGTAAAAATACGGATAACCGATTAACAAATCATGCAGAGGATGAAACTCCGCCATATAAAAGATCCCTCCGGTCTTGAGACTGCCGGATACCAGATTAGCCCATTGACTGATTGACGGAAGCCAGCTGAGTACTCCATACGATGTATAAACGATATCATACTTTTTACCGTTTTTTTCACCGAACGAATAAATATCATCACAAATAAAATCTGCATTGATCTTAAGTTCACCGGCAAGTTCTTTTGCATAGTGGATCGCAGTATCGGAGAAATCAACGCCTGTTACACGAGCGCCCTTTACAGCCCAAGAAAGTGTGTCAAGCCCAAAATGACATTGCAAATGGAGGAGTTCTTTTCCTTTCACATCCGGCATCTCTCCAAGTTCAATCTCTTTTAAAGAGTTTAAACTCTTTTTAAAACCGGAAACATCATAAAATTCCGAATGAATATGTTTTTCCGTTTTTTTATTCCATGAAGCCGAATTAACTTGTAAATAATCTGCCATAAAATTAAAATTTTACCGTTTTAGGCTCGCCTGAAAAAGAATTAAATGTTGCCGCGGCCTCTTTCAGGAAAAGAACCAAAGTATTATCGTCTGCCGCGGAATACATGGATTTCAATGACGGATACTGATCCAGCATAAATTGCTTCGCTTCAATGCGTTCATCGGGCACCACAATCGCGGAAATTCGTAACCATACGCCATTAGCCTTGTCATAAGCACAAATTTCGATTTTCGGATTTGCCGCTATTTGCCTGGCTACATTTTTGCGCTTTCCCGTTTGAATATACAGCTTATTTTCAAAAATAACCGCCGTACCGAACGGACGAACACGCGGCTGATCGCCTTCAACGGTCGCGATAAAATAATCACCGCATTGCTTGAGAAACTCATAGACTTCTTTCACGGATGACTCCTCTTCAGGTGTGGTTTGTAAAACATATATAATGTTGTGACTTTATCATTAAACGATGACTCTCGGATCGTTGGAAATGGGGGGGATTAATCTATATTAGGATTGTTTACAACCACAGGAGATAAATAAGATGAATCAGACTACATTATTGCTCAACAACACATTGTTTGCCCGGTGGAACAGTGTGAAAATCGACACAAGTATAACCACCGATTCGGTCGGTGTGCAAACCGTACTGCTCGCTGTTTGGGTGGACGGGGTAAAGGCGCATCCCGAGTACTACGACTGTGCTACGCTGCAGACGTCCCCGGAACCGTTCTCGAATATCAAAAGGGCGCTTGACGATTATGTAGCAGAGGGCATTTACAACACCGTTGTGGGCAACGCCGTTACGGGATCCTACAGAGCAGTCACAGCGGACAACCTTATAACAGCTGTTCGCAATAAACTCTTGAAATTGAACTTCACCATTATATAGGAGGGGTAAAAGGATTACAGCATTTTTCAACCTGTTTAGATGGACAACCCGTGGGCGTGATACCCGCAACGAGGTACTGTGGTTCGCTATACTAACGAACCTGGTGAGCTGGGGGATGTTTGCCGTTGTAATGCTTACCGAGTATGAGAATACGGATCTTGCATTCAGTATTGTGGGGATCCCATTCGGGATAGCAACCTTGTTCATGTACGCCCGGCGTTACCGGGATATTGTGGGTGAAGAGAGTTACGCGCTTATGGGCATCGGCGGTCACTTGTGGCGCATACTTTTGGTGATTATAAGCGCTATGCTGTCGTGCGGACTGCTGCCCTTACTGTACTTCGGGCTGTACCGCGGCGAAAGCGAAGAGGATCTGCACATGACCCCGGTAGTTATCTCCGGACTCATACTTACCGCATGGCTTGTGTTGTTTAGCGTGCTGTTTGAAAAGCAAACTAAACTTTTGGGGGACTATGAAGCCGTACTGGGGATGGAAACGGAGGCGGAAGCGCTTGTGCGCTCGGACATACGCACCTACAAACAATACCGCGCCGTATTTCACAGTAAGTCCATGCCCGAGCTGGCATTTAGTAACTTTGCGGCTATGGAGTTGAAGTGCCGCAAAGTGGCGGAAAATGAACGTGCAATGGGTTGCGTTCAGGAGTTGATGCGTACGTTTCAGCCTTATGCTGTTGTGGATTCCGCATTCCCGCAGCTGGATCACGCCAATAAGAGTGAGTACTCCGAATTTTGGCAATTCCTCATTGAATCTGGGCATTACTATTATATAGTTACGGAGGAAGATGGGGTTACATTTACTTTAGATTATTTTGAAGAAATACTTGACAACGGACAGTAAATGTGATAGTTGTGAATTGCTTTCAGTATTTTCCTATATTAGGATTGTTTACAACAGATTAGCGCGTATGTGGAGTACATCTCGAGTTGTGAATTGCTTTCAGTATTTTCCTATATTAGGATTGTTTACAACGCGGCAATGAGTTTATCAAGCGTGTAAGAAGTTGTGAATTGCTTTCAGTATTTTCCTATATTAGGATTGTTTACAACACGGAAGAAGTGAAACCTCTTCGTGATTCAGTTGTGAATTGCTTTCAGTATTTTCCTATATTAGGATTGTTTACAACATCTTGGCTCCCTTTTGCATAATGGCGAATGTTGTGAATTGCTTTCAGTATTTTCCTATATTAGGATTGTTTACAACATCAGAAAGAAACACAGGAACATCCCAGTAGTTGTGAATTGCTTTCAGTATTTTCCTATATTAGGATTGTTTACAACTTTGTCCTTTTTTCCCAAGCGATTATACCAGTTGTGAATTGCTTTCAGTATTTTCCTATATTAGGATTGTTTACAACCTTGGTTAATCTTCGAATGCTGGTAACCGGGTTGTGAATTGCTTTCAGTATTTTCCTATATTAGGATTGTTTACAACGCTTCTATTGCTGCGAATACCCGGCTGACGGTTGTGAATTGCTTTCAGTATTTTCCTATATTAGGATTGTTTACAACCCGTCGATAACTTACTAGTCAACGGCTAACGTTGTGAATTGCTTTCAGTATTTTCCTATATTAGGATTGTTTACAACATTAGAAGTATCACCAAATTGTAATACATCGTTGTGAATTGCTTTCAGTATTTTCCTATATTAGGATTGTTTACAACATTCAACCTTTTCCTTAAATTAATTCATCTGTTGTGAATTGCTTTCAGTATTTTCCTATATTAGGATTGTTTACAACAATACGGCGAGTGTAGCCGTGGACTCCGGAGTTGTGAATTGCTTTCAGTATTTTCCTATATTAGGATTGTTTACAACAAGTCATAGAAAATACAAAGAATATTAAAGGTTGTGAATTGCTTTCAGTATTTTCCTATATTAGGATTGTTTACAACTTTCATCCGTTTTATTCATGACAAGCGAAGGTTGTGAATTGCTTTCAGTATTTTCCTATATTAGGATTGTTTACAACCATCCTCCGTGTGGCTTCAGAAAAAAGGATGTTGTGAATTGCTTTCAGTATTTTCCTATATTAGGATTGTTTACAACGAACTTGAATAGGGATGGTGGATTGGCCAAGTTGTGAATTGCTTTCAGTATTTTCCTATATTAGGATTGTTTACAACCGACATAATCCGGTATGTCGCGGAATTGCGGTTGTGAATTGCTTTCAGTATTTTCCTATATTAGGATTGTTTACAACGATGCGGAACCGAGTTAACAACAAAATACTGTTGTGAATTGCTTTCAGTATTTTCCTATATTAGGATTGTTTACAACTTATGGCTTTTGTTAATTACATACAAAGTAGTTGTGAATTGCTTTCAGTATTTTCCTATATTAGGATTGTTTACAACGCTACAAAAAAAGATTTCTTGCGAAATTAGTTGTGAATTGCTTTCAGTATTTTCCTATATTAGGATTGTTTACAACTTATGAGCTGGGGAGACCTCGATGAGAATGGTTGTGAATTGCTTTCAGTATTTTCCTATATTAGGATTGTTTACAACATTACGCTTGTAACTTCCCTAATTTGAACCACTTATGGCGGTTCGCAGGAAATGAAAAAGAACGGATTTTGGGTAATTCTAAAATCCGTTCTTTTATTTTAAAGTTTGTATTGCTAGTAAAAGAAAAAACCCCGGAGATAGCCGAGGCACTAAATGTTTTCACAACGGAATAATCCTTATTGTGAATTGCTTTCAGTATTTATAAGTAATATAGAATTCAAAGACACTTTATGCCAAACTTTTTTTGAAAAAATCGTAATAAATTGAAAAAATTCAGAACATTTCCAACTGAACGGAGCCCAGCGGTGGGAGAGTATCTTTATTACCGTAAAAAATCTGCATATCACCGAATTGTTTGTCCGTAAGGTGCAAAATACAAACCTTACCGCCCGGCTGTAAAAATTTTCTCACTCGCTCCACATGGACGCTCATGTTTTCTTTGCTCGCGCAATGCCGCCAATAAACGGAAAGTTGCCCCATCACAAAGCCATCCTTGAGGAGGTCTTTCCTGAATTGAGCGTGCCGTCGCTTATCTTCCTTGGTTTCGGTCGGCAAATCAAAAAATACCATGATCCACATAACTCGATACTGATTAAGTGCATTCTGTTTCATAAATTCTCGGGTACAAGAGTTTCTTCTTTTTCCCTTCAAAGCACGCCACTAAAGAGGCGGAAGTTCGCGAAAGAGCCACAAGCATAGGGCTTTTTTCTTTTTCAAAACGACAATCGAAAGCAAGAATACCCAGTAAATGTTTTTTTATTTCAGGGGTCAGTTCATTACTCCGATTTGCCGAAAAAATTTCCCGCACCGCCATATCCACATAAGGACGATAAGGTTCCATAATGTCGTCGGCAAGGCAATAAGCATTATATTGGTTCCTATGAAAAATTCCGAGTGTAGGCAAGAGTCCGGAGCCCACAAGCGCGCGGGCAGTAGCAGCACGCAGAATAGCATAGCCGTAATTGAGTAAATGATTAGGCGAATTGCCTTCGGGCGAACGCGAAAAGCCGTTAATGAAATCTTCAAAAATCAATTTCCAGTAATAACTCGCAGCTTGAGCTTCGCAATTATTGGTATCGCCGCTATTCACCGTTTTGGCAAGGTATTCCATTCGTTTCACATCCTTACCAAGATGCCTTAAAACAGCGGATTGATTTTGAATTTTAGCTTGCACTGTTTGCAACCAAAGTTGTTTTTTAAGCGGCTCACTCGCTTCGATCTGTTTTTGAAAACGATTACTTTGCAATGTATTTCCATCCAAATTCAAAAACATACCGACCGGCAAATGCTTTGAATCGGTAGTGATAATCACCGCATTATTTTCAAGTAAAAGCGCCATTGCTCGCTGAGTAATGGTAATTTGCGGATTATCTAAAATAATCACCCCAATATCTTCAATCGGGCGCGTGATTTCTCTTTCACTTGTCTTGATCACAAGCTGAAAGTCTTTCACACTCAGGTACGCCGGATTGGAGAAATTGAGGGTTTGTTTTATCATGATAGATGATTAAAATTGTGGAACAATCGTTATCGTCCCTAACCAATCAATCTGTATTTTAATGCAACTATCTTGAATCTTCAAAGGCTTAGTACCTTTAAATTCTTTTTTTAAAACTAATTCTTTTATAAAATTTTCATTCACTTCGGTTTTGGCAGAAGTTCCAAATGAGCCAAATTCTTCATAATTTTTTTCCTGTTTAGGAATGGTTTTATCTTGATATTTTTCTTTTAATTTTTTCCTATCCTCTTCTGATAAATCTTTTGATACACTAATTGAATTTGCATAGTTATGAGGAATAAAGAAACAATCTTTACCAGAAAATTTTACAACCTTATAAACTTGTTTACAAAATGTCTTTTTATTTTCTTTATCTTGAATCCATTTCTCAAATTCACTATTTGACATTTTCAAAACAAAATCTTCAGAATCAGTAGGTAAATAAACCAATTCATTTTGTTGAAGTATAAATAAAACTTTATCGGGTTTTTCTTTGTGTTTAACTCTAAAATCTTCGGCAATTTTTTGCTTGAAATTAGTGTTATTTTCTTTCAATGTGGCTTTTGCAATATCAACAGAATCATATAGAGAAGCAACATCAAAGATTCGTTTGCCGTTCTTTTCCATTATTAAAAACAAATAATTATCTCCCGTGATAACGCTTTGTTTATCGTTGTTTTCATAAAGCTGTTGTAAAGAACTCTCTGTTGTTTCTTTTGTATTATACCAGACTTTTACTTTATAGACAGGTGGTTTTAGTTTTTGCTCTTTTGTCTTCTTATCTACATAAAACCTATTTTCATTAAACATTTTCAAGCCTTCGCCGGTAAATGCCTCTTTCATAGAATCGTATTTCCTTTTATGAGTTTCTATTTCTTCTGCTAACACATTTTGGTCTATAATTTTAGAAATGTCTTTTGCCGATAGTTTGGAAATATCTATTGTTTTTGTATCACGCCCAAGCGTTTTTCCGTAGTATGTCGCATCGTGCAATGCACCTCTGATTTTCAATTGCTTTTTATTGGTTTTATCATCAATTTTTATTCCTAATTTGTCTTTGGGTTTGATTGATACAACCATTGTTTCTAAATGTTCTCGAACTTGTTTTACCAAGTCCTGAATTGGTGTGTCAAATTTTCTTGAACTTTCAATTTGTCGCAGAATTTCATCTCGCCGCATTTCTTCTAAATTGAAAAATGCTTCTAAAATAGTTTCATCATCTTTTAAAACGATTTTAAACTCATCTTTTCTATTGGTTAATTCGTCTTGCAGATATTTATTCAAATTGTTAAGGCGTTGAATATGGCTTTGTTCTGTTAATGCAACAACTAAAGCATCAATAGCGTGGTGGCGGTGGTCGTAACGCTTGCTCCAATTTTTGATTTCGTAAATATGTTTTTGTTTTTCTTTATCGAAATATTTTTGGATCCATTCTGTTTTTGGATTGCCATTTTCGTCCAAATCCCAAAACGCCATTTGCCTGAAACGATTTTCTGTAAGTTCCATAAAGAGTTTTTTCAGTCCCCAACGGCTACGCAAAAAGTCCGTAACTTCTCCTGTACTTGTTTTTATATTTTCGCTTCCAACAATTTTTGCCAATTCATTTTTTACTGCAACAGAAATATATTGCGTATCTTTTAATTGTCGTTCAACAGGATTTGTGGGAATTTTCTCTGCTAATAAATTTTTCTTCTTTTTGCCGAAGAAATTATCATTAATATGTCCGACATAATCTTCAACAGAACGGATTGCTGAAGTTCCGTCTTCATTTTTGTATTTAGAATTTTGTCGTGTAATATATTCCCACGCAGTTTGATTGCTCTTTTCTTCATTAATATGAGTTTCACAAACTACTTTATTTGAAAATGAGTCGTCATAATACCTTGATTTAGGAATAATGTGGTCAATATCATATTGTCTTTTGTCAAATAATGCTGCAAATGGAATTATCTCTTTATTGGTATATGGCGACCTGTATTTTTGTTGCTCGTACAACCTATATTTGAGAATATTTTCATCAGTAATAGCAATATTATTTTCTTGCAATCTTTCTTTTGCCTTATCATTTATTTTTTTGCTTTTTATTTGCCCTTTCCAAATTTTATCCCTTTCTTGCGCACTATTTTTTAAATCTCGTGCTAATTCTACACGAATTTCCAAATCTTCGGGATTGATTTTGTGCTGTTTCCATATTGCTTTTATAACTTGCATTGTTTCGTTTGCAAGTTGTTCAACAATTGGATTACGCAAGCTACGTTTTTCATATTTTATGTCGTGATAATTGGTAATTTGCGCTTTTATGGTTTCAGCGGTGTGTTTTCCATAAATCAATGAAATTGCCAAATATTCCATTAAACCACCTATTTCCAAAATGTTTGGATTGCTTTGGACAAAGTCAATAACATATTCTTCTAAATTAATGATTTCGCCTGTTTCTGTATCAACACTTTCGCCTTTACCTAATCTTTCAATGTTTTTTGCTATATAGTTGAATTTGGCATAAGTATGCTCTGAAATATTTTGCGGGTTAAGTTGCATCAATGGCAAAATATTCCTAATAGCTTTAGCCGAAAGACTTCCGTATTTACGAGGAAATTTTATATTTTGAGCTAATTTTAATGCTAATTCCGTTGCAGTTTCTTTATCAGTGTAATTTTGCAAAACTTCAATAATGGAAGACACTCGCATACTATTTGTATCATATTCACTCCCATCGTGATTTTTAACATCGTAAATTACACTCCAAATCTTTTCTATCAGCTTTTCATCTTGCACGGTAAATGTATTGCCCAAAATCTTTTTGATAGAAATTTGAGTGTCGCAACCTGTTAACTTTGCTTTGACATTCAA
>JAISUZ010000099.1 GCA_031271785.1 Fibrobacter sp.
TCGGTGCCGGTGCTGCTTTTGGGGGAATCCGGTACGGGGAAAGAGGTGGCGGCGCGGCGGCTTCATGAGGAGAGTGCGCGGGCGGGCGGTGCATTTATTGCGGTAAACTGCGGCGCCCTGACGGAGAGCCTTGCGGAAAATTTGTTGGAGGGTTCGGCGCGCGGGGCTTTTACGGGCGCCGTCCGCGAACAGAAAGGGTTTGTACGCGCCGCGGATCGCGGTACTTTGTTCCTCGATGAAATCGGAGAACTTCCTTTGGAAAGTCAAACCCGTTTGCTGCGGATCATTCAGGAAAAAGCGGTGACGCCTCTCGGAACGCAAAAGAGTGTCGCTGTGGATTTCCGGCTGATTTGCGCTACAAACCGGAATCTCCGGGAGCTGGTTTCCCGCGGGCTTTTCCGCGAAGATTTGTTTTTCCGCCTGAATGTATTTCCGGTTCCTCTTCTCCCGCTGCGCGAACGGAAAGAAGGCTTTGAAAAACTGGTTCTCGATATTTGGAAAGAAATCGAACCCGTTTCCGATGAGGAACATTTTCGGGATTTTCAAATCACCGCCGAAGAAATCCGGATTCTTTCGGCTTATCCGTACCCCGGAAACGTGAGGCAGCTTAAAAATGTGCTTCTCCGTTACCGTCTGCTCGCTCCTTACGGCGCCTCTCTCCGCGAAATTTTGAGCGCGGAAACATGGAACTTCAATACGACTTTCGAGAAAAATGTGCATCCGGTTTTTTGCCGGGAAAACGAGCCCGAATGGGAACGGCTTCCGGAAGTGCTTCAAAATTGCAGCCATAACAAAACGCATGCCGCCCGGGAAATGGGAGTGAGCCGCGGGAGCCTCTGTTATCAGTTGCGGAAACGCGGACTTTCCTAAATTTATTCCCGAATTAATCATACCATTTTAAAACGATTATACTATTTTGAGACGGAAGGTGAAAGGGCGTGTTCGCACTCTAATAATAAAAGCGCTGGAGAAAAAATGAGACGAAATTATCTGCTGGTTCCTACATCCATGGGCGTGAATGTGCCGGAAGTCACGGAAGGTTTTTTTCAGGTTATCAAGAAAATGGGGACAAAGGTCAATTATTTCCGTCCGATCTCCGAACAGGAAAAACCGAACTCCATTTCAATTGCGCACGCCGAGCGTTTGCTTTCTACCGGAAACGGCAGCGAGCTGATGGAGCAGGTTTTGGATCTTTATCAAACCGTCACCCACGAAAATGAGATAGTGGTAGTGGAAGGGCTCTCTCCCGACAAACTTCTTTTCCGGAGTAAAAAATTAAACAAGCTTCTCGCCCGCGCGCTCGATGTTTCTGTGATTCTCGTTTCTTTTCCGAACGGCCGTCCGCCCAAGGATGTTTTGGACGAAGTGGAAATCGAGGCGCAGGATTATCTGGAAGTGAACGCCGGTATTTCGGGCTGCATTTTAAGTTCGCTCACCAATTTGGAAATACCGTCGCTCAAAGATATGTTCGGAAAAAGTTCGGTGCCGGTCATCGCGTATCTTCCGAAAGAAGGGACATCTCTCCTGAAAAGCATCAACCGCATGATCATCCGCAAAATGGGTTCCGATAAAAAAGAACATTCCATCAGCCAGGCGGAATTTCGCTCAAGCCTGATTCATATGGCAAAAAAAGAGCAACAGCGTATTGTACTTCCCGAAGGAGCGGAACCGCGCACCATTCAAGCGGCGATTCTCGCGTTTGAACGCCGGATCGCGATTCCGGTTTTACTCGGGAAACAGGAAGAAATCGAGCTTGCCGCCAAAGCCCAAAACCTCACAATCCCTAAAGAGATTGAAATTATCGAACCTTCTCCGGAAAAGAAAGCGGAATACGCGAAAGAGCTTTACGAACTCCGGAAAGAAAAAGGAATGACTCCGGAAAAA
Organism: Fibrobacter sp.; assembly: GCA_031271785.1. Lineage (GTDB taxonomy): Bacteria > Fibrobacterota > Fibrobacteria > Fibrobacterales > Fibrobacteraceae > JAISUZ01. The sequence continues at coordinate 1,885 of JAISUZ010000099.1, forward strand.
GCGACGGAACTTCTCGAAAACACGGTATGGTTCGGCACCATGATGCTGAAACACGGCGATGTACACGGACTCGTGAGCGGCGCCATTCACTCCACCGCAGACACCGTGCGCCCCGCACTTCAAGTAATTAAAACCGCACCGGGCGTCCGGAAAATCAGTTCCGTGTTTTTCATGTGTTTGCCATCGCAGGTTTTTATTTACGGCGACTGCGCGATTAACGAAAACCCGACAGCCGAAGAACTCGCAAGCATCGCCATTCAGAGTAACGACACCGCCAAAGCGTTCGGGCTCCCGGCGCGCGTAGCGATGCTCAGTTACAGCACCGGAAAAAGCGGCTCCGGCGCAGATGTGGATCTGGTAGTGAACGCTACCGAAATCGTGAAAAAAATGCGCCCCGATATTTTGGTGGACGGCCCGCTCCAATACGACGCCGCATCCACCCCGAATGTCGCGAAGATCAAAGCGCCGGAAAGTCCGGTAGCGGGCAGAGCCTCCGTTTTCATTTTCCCCAATTTGAACGCAGGGAATATCACCTACAAAGCGGTACAGCGGAGCGCGCACAACGTCATTTGCGTGGGGCCCATGCTCCAAGGGCTCGCCAAACCGGTAAACGACCTTTCCCGCGGAGCGCTCGTGGAAGACATTGTTTACACCATCGCGCTCACGGCGATCCAAGCACAGAACGTAGGAAAGTAAATCCGAAATGGTATTTGGCGTGCCCCGGCGCGTCCATACGCCGCCGGCATAAAAGCCGCGCCGGGTCGGCGTGGCTTTGGGGTGCGCTTCGCTCCCGTGCCTGCGGCACCGGACCAGCCGCCCTCCGCCTGCCTCACGCGTTAAAAAGACATCTCCTTAACGCAACGCACAGAGTAACCTACACTTATCGGTGGTAAGCTCATTCACAAACGAACCGCTGGCATGCATATGGCGCATACAGGCGTCTATATCGGAAAAAACGCGTTTATCTAACCAAAACTTTTACCATACTACTCCATAAACCGCTATAGGCTTTTACCACATACAAACCTTGCGGTAAATCGGAAAGAGAAACCCTCAAGGAACCCGAAGCTGTTTTTTGTGTACGAATGATAGTACCTTTCAAATCGAAAATAAGGAGCGTGGCATTATTTTGTGTTTGCAGATAAATCCCACTCTGCTCTGCTCGAATCAGATTCCCGTTATTCAACGGTTGAATATGCGTTAATTCCGTACTTTCGCTCGAACTGCTTTCCATCTCAAAACTACTGCTTGATAAACCGGAAATCGTAATGTGATTACACATTCCACCGGCGTTGATTACATTAAACCGGGTGCCGCAATTTGCCGTGACTGCAATCTCCGTATAATCTCCGGCAACCGCGACAACACCGCCCGCAATAGGAGCCTTAGGAATACCGGACCAGGTTGGAGTTCCTGAAGCAGGAGCCGCATCGGTATTGCTGCATTTTAAATAACCCCTTTGAGTTGAATTATTCAGCAAAGTTCCTTCAACCAAATTATCCGGCAAAACACAGGAAACGGTAATGAGGGCAGAACTGCTGCTTGCCATAACAGAACTCGAACTTGAGTTCGGATTTGAACTTGAAGAAGGAGCTACGCTGCCGGAACTTTGCACTGCCGATGAACTGCTAAGGGGGTCTCCTGTTCCGATTTTAAATGTCATCGTATTGGTGGAAGTATTCAGTGCACTCACCTCGGTAATGTTAATCTCAGAGAGTTCTCCGGCCCAAAGATTCGGATCTGTGGCAGGAGCGCCGTAAGCGTGATATTGAGCCGCCGGTACTGTATTTTTATGAAATGCGGAACGAATGTTGTTATAAACGGCGCTCGCTCCCGGACTACCGGTTCCGTTATTTGCCTGCATTACCGCTACCATTGGAATCCGCCGGGCCGCTTGAGCGTGTCCAACCTCATAATCGGCATTGTTTCCTCTGGTATTCACATGCCAAATAACCAGGCCCTGCCCTGTCAAATTTGCCGTACTTCCCGGGCGAATGCGCCGGCGCGCTTCTACATAATAGCTCTCGTATTGATCTTTTATGTATTTGTACGCGCTGTAACTTTCGGCAGTATGCGAAAGCGTGGCGTTCATATCGGTAATATCCGAAACTTCTATCCAGCCTTCCTTTTCTCTAAGGAAAGGGTTAGGCTGTACCGGATTTTGCCCCGAAGTGCTCATTACACAGTAATTGGCGACAAAGTTGCGCTGCCCGCTCACATAAGGATATAAATCGGGCCAATCGAAAAGCATGTGTCCGTTTTCATGCGCAATAGTTCCGATCGAAATGGAGGTACTGCTTGTGATGGTGCCGCTATTTCCCAAGCCCGTAAATTGATAATCGTAAAAGCCAACCGTTTTACCTCCATCCGTTATTTTTACGCCGCCGCTATACCAGCCCCGGTGAGACCAAATTCCATTCGCCCAATTTTGCCCCGAACGAATAGGATGAATATTCATGGCATAAGTCGTTGGCGTTACCGTTACCGGCCGCCCGGAACTACGGTTATAAGTACTTACGCTTTCCACAATTTCTTTACGAGCCGCCGCATATTGAGGGTCATCTCTTAGTTTGGTGAGTACGGCAGTAATGAGTTCTTGAACTTTACCATAGTTAGGAGCAGCATCGTAATAAGCAAAAGTATTAGGCGCTTCAATCCAAACGCTAATGTAATTGGTGTATTCAAAATTTCCGTTGGAAATCACATTAAAATAGTCGTAAATGGAACCATTTCCTCTAAAGTTCTTTTGATTGTAGAGAGAATCGGCATACCGCAAAAACCGCCCGTCATCGTTCGGCGCCGGATAATCCGGAAATGAAATAAACAAGGCAAAACCTTTTACCTCTTTCGTTCCGGGAGCCACTACAGGCATGTTTTCACTGCGATTTCGCCGATCACCGTAAAATTTACCGCGAAACCCCCGCATTTGTTCTTCTTCGCCGTCACCCAGGTTTATTCTGTTTCTGTTGCGCTTTTTGAGTTGAGAACTTCCGCTCGTGCGAAGTCCCTTTTTAACGTTTACCGGAACCGGTTTTCCCGTATATCGAATACCTGTAGAAACTAATTCTTCTCCGGAATTTCCGGCATAATAAAGCCAGCCGTCTTCCCCTCTAATAAGAGTAAATCCATCGGAACTTTCGGCAAACATATTCAGTTCGTCTCCAAAAAGATGCACCGAAACAACAGAACCATCCGGTTGCGTAAAATCGTATTCTTCACCGTTCATGGGAGCCGCCATAAGGCTATTCACCACAAATAAGAATACAAAACTCAAATTACGGCAATGAATCATAACACCTCTCCTTTAATTCGACTCTTTAAAATAGTCCGGAATAAAGCAAAGCGTATCAAATAGTATAAGAATAAAGTAAATTCATCGTTACTTTCGGCAAGTTACTTGCGCGCCTCCGTTGTACTTGGCAATTTTCGCCTTAGTACAATATTTCACGACCAGGCGCTCGCGCCCGAGCACGCTCATTCTTCTTGAAAAGACATGACTTTTACGGAGATTTATTGGATCCCGGATGAAATCCGGGATAACGGAAAGTTAAACTAGGTACCCGGTTTAACCACAAAATTCACGAGTTTTCCGGGAACTGCGATAGTTTTCACGATCGTCATTCCTTTTAAAAACTCTTGAACGCGCGGATGATTTTTTGCGAGTTTTTCAAGGTCGTCTTTCGGCATGTCTTTGGCGATTTGTTCCCGGGCGCGGACTTTTCCGTTAACCTGGAACACGACTTCTACCGTACTTTCCGCGGCAAGTTCCGAGTTTCCTTTCGGGAATTCCGTTCCGGTTAAGCCATCACTATGCCCGAGCTGTTCCCACATTTCTTCGGCGAGGTGCGGAGCAAACGGATGCAGCAGTTTCACAAAGACTTCGCAGGGTTCGCGGTAACGTTCCGGCGTTTTCATGAGTTCGTTATTGAATATCATGAGTTGGCTGATGGCCGTGTTGAAACTCAGTTTTTCAATATCGTCCGAAACTTTCAAAATCGATTGGTGCATGATTTTCACAAGCGATTCCGGAACATTTTCGGTTTTGTATTCCGGGAGCGCGTCTTCTTCGCCCACGACCGCGCGCCATGCGCGCGCGAGGAAACGATACATGCCTTCAATGCCCTGCGGCTGCCACGGCTTGACCGCATCGAGCGGCCCCATGAACATTTCATATAAACGAAGCGAGTCGGCGCCGTACTGGTTTACCACATCGTCGGGGTTTACCACATTTTTGAGCGACTTGCTCATTTTGGCAATAATTTGCTTGACTTCGATTTCCGTTCCGGTTTTATAGAATTTTCCGCCCCGCTCTTCCACCTGGTCGGAGGGTACTTTCGAGCCGGCGGCATCTTCGTAAGCGTAAGCGAGAATCATACCCTGATTGAAGAGTTTTTGGAACGGTTCATCGGTTGATACATAGCCGAGATCAAAAAGAACCTTATGCCAAAAGCGGCTGTACAATAAGTGAAGCACCGCGTGCTCGGCGCCGCCCACATATAAATCCACGGGCATCCAGCGATTTTCTTTTTCTTTCCCGACAAAAGCGGTTTTGTTTTTCGGGTCGATGTAACGCAGGTAATACCAGCAGCTCCCCGCCCATTGCGGCATGGTGTTCGTTTCGCGGCGGCCTTTCCGTCCGTTTTTATCGGTGACATAAAGCCAATCATCGCCCGCGTTGGCAAGCGGCGATTCCCCGCCCTCGCCGGGTTTAAAATCCGCCATTTCCGGAAGCATCACCGGAAGTTCGCTGTCGTCCACGAGCGTGATTTCACCGTCTTCCCAGTGAATCACCGGGAAGGGTTCGCCCCAGTAACGCTGGCGGCTGAAAAGCCAGTCGCGGAGTTTGTAATTCACCGTCGCTTTGCCGAGTTTATTGGTTTCAAGCCAGGCGATCACTTTCGCAATGCCTTCTTTTTTGCCGAGCCCGTTGAGCGAGAGCGTTTCGTTTTCGCTGTGAATATATTTTCCGTCTTCCGTCCAGCATGCTTTTCCCGCAAGCACCGCTTCTTTCAGTTCCGGCGGGCAATTGGCGTCGGGTTCCATAATCGGGACCACCGGCAAATTAAACTTTTGCGCAAATTCAAAATCGCGGGTATCGTGTGCGGGTACCGCCATAATGGCGCCCGTGCCGTAACCGGTTAACACATAATCGGCAACCCAAACCGGAATGGTTTTTCCGGTGAGCGGATTCACCGCATAAGCGCCGGTGAACACGCCTGTTTTTTCTTTGGAAAGTTCCGCGCGGTCCAAATCGCTTTTAAGTGCCGCCGCTTTTACATAATCCTGAACCTTTGTTTTTTGAGCGTCGGTTGTGAGAAGCGGCACCAAAACGTGTTCCGGCGCAAGCACCATGTAAGTCGCGCCGAAAAGAGTATCGGGGCGGGTGGTATAAACCCGGATTTTTTCCGCCGAAGGTTTCCCGTCCGCGCCGGCCACAGCGAAATCAACTTCAGCGCCGTGGCTTTTCCCGATCCAGTTGCGCTGCATGTCTTTGATACCTTCCGGCCAGTCCAAAGAATCGAGCCCCGAAAGCAGGCGTTCTCCGTAGTGCGGGATCCGCATAAGCCACTGTTTTAAATTCCGGCGTTCCACTTCTTTCGTACCGCATTTTTCATGGGCGCCGTCGCTTAAGATTTCTTCGTTCGCGCACACAATCCGGCAATGCTTGCACCACCAAACCTGCGCGTTGTCGTAATAAGCGAGCCGTTTGGAATCGCGGTATTTCCGCACGGCTTCTTTCCCTTCGCGTTCAATTTCCGCAGGAATCAAAAGTTCGGAAATCGGCCGGCCTTTTTGTTTTTCGGAATCGAACCAGGTGTCATACAACCGTTTGAATATCCATTGAGTCCAATGGTAATAATCGGGATCGGTGGTGTTAATTTCTCTGTCCCAATCGTAAGAAAGCCCGAGCCTCTTAATTTGTCTTCTGAAATTATCGCAGTTTTTTTGCGTGGTGATTGCCGGGTGCGTGCCTGTTTGAATGGCGTATTGTTCCGCCGGAAGTCCGAAAGCGTCCCAGCCCATGGGGTGAAGCACGCTGAAACCGGTCGCGCGTTTGTAACGGCAGAGAATGTCTGTGGCGGTGTACCCTTCCGGATGCCCTACATGGAGACCGGCGCCGCTCGGATACGGAAACATATCAAGGCAATAAAATTTTTTCTTGCCCGGAATTTCTTCGGTACGGAACGTTTTATTGTTTTCCCAATAAGTTTGCCATTTCGGCTCAATTTCCGACGGATTATACCTTGCCATAAAAACTCCAAAATCTTGATTTCAGGGCAAAAAATTAGAAAATCTCACGGAAGTTCGTAATGACTAACACGGAAAAGGAACACGGGACAAGAAAAACTTTTGCACCCGAGGGTTGCCGATATATATTAAAAAGATGATTCTCAGAATAATTTTACTCATCTCTGTTTTATCACTCGGATTGATTTCCTGTGAAAACAGCGGAAGTGCACCCGAAAAACCGAACAGTACGAGTTCCTCTTCGGAGGTTCAAACACAGTCTTCAAGCAGCTTAGCAAGCGGAAGTTCTTCTTCGGAAACCGACATTCTTTCTTCCGGCGAAAACGCAACAAGTTCTTCGGCTTCCGTGACTTTAAATACCGGCGTTTTTACAGATACTCGCAACGGGAGAGAATACAAGACTTACACCTTAACGGAAAACGGGCGAGGCATTACTTGGTTTGCCGAGATGCTCGTTCTTGATTCCCAAGCGGGTTTTGACTATTCTACGGCAAGGAATGCCTGTCCCTCGGGTTTCTGGCTACCGGACGATGATGATTGGGATTTTTTTGCCTATGGATGGAATACCGGAATCATAGATTCGGAAGATTTTGCGGACGGTTATGGTTATTATTGGAGTTCTACGGCCATGAGCGATAGCTACGCTTCCGTTTGGCTGGTCTCCGATAAATCCATCGGAAAGTTTACCAACTACGGTTACAAAACAGATTTGTATTCCATTCGCTGTGTAAAAGATTTTATGGAAACAAAAATTTTTACCGATCCTCGTGACGGTAAAGAATACAAAACCGGAAACCACGGAAATGGATTTGTTTGGTTTTTACAGGATTTAAATGTGAATGATCAAAAAGAATATACTTGGAACGAAGCCGTGGAGGCTTGCCCGAAAGGTTGGCATTTACCGGACGACAACGAATGGGGCGGTCTTTTAACTTGGACAGTTTTGTTTCGTAGCGAATTTACGACCATTTCAAGCGGCAACTGGTGGAGTTCAACGAAAAAGAGTAACACCAATTACGCAAATTTGTGGCATGTGGCCAATGGGCTGCCAAACTACGCCGATTACGCCGCAGAAAAGACGGACAAGAACCTTGTTCGTTGCGTGAAAGACTAATTATTATATTTTTGAGACAATAAACCTACCGCGGTTTCAAACGGAAACCGGTAAAGTTTAATCGCAAACCATAATATTAATCACACAAACTTACGACTTATGCCGAACGACACCTTGCCTGTTGCGTGAAAATTAATTATTTATGCTTTGCTTTCGAAGACGCTTTGGTCGCTTTCTTTTGCTTGGGACGATCGGTTTTCCAAACAGGACCCGACTGAGCCACTTTCTTCAAATTGAAAGACGCCGGTTGAAGTTGCTGATACTGAGCTAAAAACTCAGCGAAAAATTCCGGTAACGGAACGCCAAGCCCGTCCGCGAGCACGACAAAAGTATCAACTCTTGGAATTTTTTGAGCAGTTTCAAGACGAGAAATATGTTGTCTCGTGATATCACTGCGTTCGGCGAGTTGTTCTTGTGTCATACCGCAATTACCCCGAAAATGAATCAGAGTATTTTTGCAGGCTTCTTTGATTTGTTTAGGATTAGTTGCCATCACTTCAATTCTATTAAAGTGGGGAATCGCTTCCCGCAACCTTCAGTTTGCGAATTTCTAAGTCATTCATTATCAAGGAGTTATGAAAGTTTCATTCAGGTACTTTTTCGAAAATACCACGAATAAACTAAGATTTCGGATAAATTACGATTCGGATCAAGCCCGATTTTTTAGGTGACGTTTTTCCGCCCGGCGGAAATAGATTGCTTTTATGTTATTTAAGCAATTTTAAGCGATTAAAAATTAAGATTACAACCTCTATACTGAAAACAATGATACTTTCAATATTTTTAAATACAAAAAACACATTACGAAAACCTTATGTTTTGGTTTCTTCGAATTCTTTTTTCTATTTTAGCGGGAATCCGTAGAACTTTATTTAAGAGGATCTTATGAATCGAAAACTTTTAGGACTTGCCGCTCTTTGCTCCGTGATGCTTCTCGGGTGTAACGAATCCGGCTCCCCTGCTGCGAAAAAAACACTCACCACCGACAAGGACAAGTACAGCTACGCCTTCGGTGCATTCTTTGGAATGCAGGCCAACCAACAGCTCGTGGCCCGCGATTCCATTGATATGGATTTGGATGTTTTTGTGCAAGCGTTTAAGGAACGTTACAATAATGATTCCGCCAAGTTTTTGATGAATGATTCCACCATTTTTGCTACGCTGAATGAATTTTCCATGAAGCAGCAAGCCGAAAAGATGAAAAAAGACAGCGTTGCTGCCGAAAAGTCTTTGGCGGATCAAAAAGAATTCCTGGAAAAGAATAAATCCGCAGAAGGCGTTGCCGTTACCGCAAGCGGACTTCAATATATCGTTTTACAGGAAGGAAACGGCGCAACACCCGGCGATAGCGATATTGTAAGCGTTCATTATATCGGTACCCTTTTGAACGGCAATGAATTCGATAACTCCGTTAAGCGCGGTGCACCGCTCGAATTTCCGGTAACCGCCGTGATTCCGGGTTGGACGGAAATGCTGAAACTCATGAAAGTCGGCTCCAAAGTAAAAGCCTGGATCCCGAGCGATTTAGGTTACGGTCCTTCCGGACGTATGCCGATGATCCCGGGGAACAGCCTCCTTATTTTTGAAATGGAACTCTTGGATACCAAAGCTCCGGAAGCCGCTAAATAGTGGTAAGTATCACTTGAAAGCTCGCTCCGGCGAGCTTTCTCTTTTTGTAGAAGAGGTTTGATTTTGCGCTCAGGATTTCTTTTTTTGTGTTTGGTGGTATGTTTTTTGAGTAACGGTTGCGGAGGCAACAAACTCGAATCGCTGAAACAACAAGAAAAAGAGCTTTCTCACACGCTTGATTCCTTGAATTCATTGTTTACAAAAGCAGATGAAGAACTCAATAATATACCGGTAATCTCCAAAGCGACGGTCGAAGCCGGCGACGGACTTTTCCAGGTGCTTGTGCGCATGGGGATTCCCGAACTCGAACGCCGCCAAATTGTACTCGCTCTGCAAGACAGCGTAGAATTTTCCGGAATGCGGGTAGGGCAAGAATTTTATGTGGCGCAAAACCCGAACGCCGACCCCGGCAAACAAGTGAAAGCGTTTCGTTACGCAGCAAACCCGGCCACGATTCACCTGATTTTCCGAGACGACCAAACGGGAGATTTCTCATACCAGCTTGTGAATAAACCGCTCACGCGCCGCCATTCGATTTTTCAAGGGAATTTGGAAGCCGGTAGTACTCTCAATAAAATGCTTTTTCAGGTGGGAATTCCGGGGCGTATGGTGGGAGTAGTAAGCGGCGTACTGCAATGCAAAGTAGCGTTTCAGCAAGCACAGCCCGGCGACCGGTTCCGCATTTTACTGGAAGAAACTTTTTATCAGGATTCGATTTGGATTTCGGGTAAGGTGCTTTACGCCGAATTTGAAGGGCGCACTCTCGGGCATCACGAGGCTTTCCGTTACGACGACGGCGACCCTAAAAGTTCTTACAACGCGCATTACACGGAAAACGGCGAGGCGCTTGTTTTTGACGGACTGCGTTACCCTCTCGACCGTTTGCACATCACAAGCACTTTCGGAAACCGCATTCACCCTATTACCGGGCAGCGGAGAGCGCATCAAGGCGTAGATTACGGAAGCCCGCGGGGCGCTCCGGTTTATGCCGTCGCCGAAGGCGTGGTGGTCACTTCGGGTTACGATCAATACAGCGGGAATAAAATTGCGGTACGCCACCGCGATAATTCTACCAGCTGGTACCTTCATTTGGATTCCCGGGGCGTTTCAAAAGGCATCACAGTGAATGCACGGCAGATGATCGGGAAAGTGGGAAACACAGGGCGAAGCACCGGACCGCACCTTCATTTCGGGTTTACGAATGCGAAGGGAAAATGGATTAACCCGCTTTCCAAAACGATGATCGCCACCCCGAAACTTCAAGGGGAACGGCTCGCGAAACTTCAAAAGCAAGTGGGTGAAGTTCGAAATCATCTGCAATTGGCGGAAGCGGAAACACCGCAGCTTGCGAACGATTCGATGGATGTGAAAGTCAAGATGCGGTTTTTAGAACCATAGCTTAATGCTTTTTGCCGGCGACAAAAAGACAGGAACCGGCAAGCACCAGAGATACGGAAATCACTTTTAACAGCGGGAACGGTTCGGAGAAAACCGCGCCGCCGGCAAGGATCGGGATCGCAGCTCCCACGGCGGCGCTAAGAGGAATAATAAAGAGGGCGCGCCCGCGGGTAAACGCCATTTGCGAATAAACAAACGCCGTAATATAAATGAAGACAAACGCCCACAAGCGCGCATCGAGAAGCCACGGGAGAAGTTCCCGAAAACTAAGATCTGCGGAGAACTGAAAATCCAGCGAAAGGCTTTTGTAAAATACGGCGGAAAGTCCGAAACCCGCGCCCGCTATGAGAGAATCGCTGACTTCGTGATCTTTTTTGAACAAACGAACCGAGAAAGAAATGAGAATTACCGCAAGCGCAAAAAGCCACAATGCAAAAGTATTTTGAACGCTCGAATCCAGCCCCGCATGAGGAGCAGCAAACGCGAGCCCGCCCACTACCACGGCAATAGCCAAAATAATGCGGCGGTTCAGCCGCTCTTTAAGAATCAGATAACCGAGAGCGGCGGTGAGCACCGGATTGAGAGCCATCATCGGCTGTACAATGCTGATGTCGTAACGCGCCATGGCCAGGTAATAACCGAGCGAAGCGAGAATGGAGCAAAAAAATCCGAGCAGCCAGCGAGGGTTCCGGAGAATGCTTCCTATAAATCGAAGCGGATTGCGAACGGGAACCGAATGCGTGATTCCGGAAATACCCGATTTTTCAAGCGTATTCCCGCATGCAAAAAAAAGCGCCGAACCGAGAGTGAGCAAAAAAAACATTTAAGGCACCTCTAAAAATTCATTTTCTATGAAATCGGCAATAACACGTCGCATAAGTTCCTCGTTCAAATAGGCAATATCACCAATATTAGCCTATTTTCACTCTTGCTTCTGCTCGGTTTTGCGCGATTTCATGAACGTAAAGCAATTCTTTATTCTTTCCAGATTTTTTGATAAACGACGTAATTGCCCATAACGCGCTTGACATAATCGCGCGTTTCCCAATAGCTGATTTCTTCGGCGCGAATATCCCAGGATTTTCCTTTCCCGGCCGCTTGCCAGCGTTTTGCCGGTTTAGGCCCGGCATTGTAATTGCCGAGAACATACATGTAATCGCCGTATTCGGTATAAAGATCGGCGAGGTAACGCGCGCCGAGGCGAATATTCAGGTAAGGATTAAATAGTTCACTTGGAGTGAACGGTGAAATTTTTTCTTTCTTCGCAAGAATTACGCCGGTAGCCGGCATAATTTGCAAAAGCCCGCGAGCACCCGCCGGCGAAATAATTTCAAAATCAAAAGTCGATTCCTGCCGCATCACACTGTAAACAAAGTAAGGATCAATGACTGAATCGCCGGTACGTTTAAAAACCGCTTCGCGGTAAGGAACGGGATAAAGAAACCGAAGTACATTCAAGGGCGCGGAAAGGAAAATGCGGCGGTCGGCGTTGTTCTGGAAAACCCGCGCAAGGCGGTAACCTTCGGTGGTTTCTCCGGCTTCTAGAAACAGTTTTCCGTACTCGTAAAGAAAATCAAGGCGGTTGCCGTGCCTGCTGCGGGCTTCTTCATAAAGTGCGTAAGCGACTTCCGTGAAACCCGCATCGAGGAACTTTTTCACGCGGGTCAAGCGTTCGGATTCTCCCGGGACAGGCGCGCTGTTCTTTTGTTTGGAACGGATCCAGGCGAGAGTGGAATCTTCGGAAAGAATCTTGAAAGAGAGCGACGGAATGCCGGCAGAATCGCCGGGATTCTTTTCAAGCCACAGTTCGCGGCTCCGGTGCGCATAATAGCCTAACGGAAAATCCTGAATGCAGTCGATGAAAGATTGTTTCGCAAGGGAATCTTTTCCGAGTTGAAGGCGGGTGATTCCGAGAAACATCTTCGCAGCACTCGCGCTCCAGGTAAACGGCTGCTGCGCCGCTTCGGCAAAAGTATTTTCTGCGGCGGCATATTTTTCCTGAATGAAATACACATAACCGATGCGGAACTTTGCCCATTCCCGCCGCGGAGTTTTTCCGAATTTCGGATTATCGAGAATGCCATAAGTTTGAATCGCTTGTGCATATCTCTTATTTTGTTCGTGTTCAAAGGCGCGCACCCAAAGGTTATTTGCGTTCTCGGGGCTGAACTTGTGCTTTTCCTGAAAAATAGAATCGATCGCCTGGCTTTCCTTTCTCCGGTTTTCCGCACGCAGCAAACGGATCAGGGACTGTAACCACTGGGCGCGTGCATCGATGGAATCCACGAGATGCTGATAAATAACGATGGCTTCCGCAGAACGATTTTCCGCGCGAAGCGCGGCAGCCCGCGCTTCCCATAGAGAGAGGAGCGTTTTATCTTCGGCTTTAATGCCTGCAAATGAAATCGAATCCGTAAGAAGAATGCAACCGGAGGCGTCACCGCGTTTACAAATCTGCCTTGCATAAGAAATCTTTTCCGCCGGAGTTTCCTTATCCGAGGAACGTTCGCGCAACCGGCGCACGGCGGCGAAAGCGGAATCTCCGTATTCAAAAGAATCCGTAAGAACGCGGAGATAAAGCCCCTTGGCACGGTTAAACTTTTTTGCTTTTTCGAGATAACCGGCAGCGCGGTAACGAAGTTCGCCGGCGGATTTCTCTTTGGGATAACGCTTTAAAAAGGCTTCGATGGAATCGGCTTTTTGTTCGCCGCGGAGCGTAGAATCGGCGAGAGCCATCTTAAGGGAAAACAGCGCGGCAGGCATTTTCCATTCTTTGCTTTCCGAAAATTGAGCGTTCCCCAACCGAAGCGTTTTGTGAGCGTCTTCAACCCGGTTCAGGTGAAACTCCGTTTGCGCGATCCGGAGCAAGACTCCCGGCAAAAGCAAAGAATCCTTACCGCGCAAGGCGGAATAAGCGCGGTAAGCGTCCTCCCACTTTCCGGAATAAAAAAGATCGGCGGCAAGAGCGAAAGCGCGGGTATTGGAACTTAAAGAAGAATCCGCACTCACATTCGAGGCGTACTCGTAACGAATTACGCGGTCTTGAAACTGCCTCGGCGGAATTTTTTCAAGGCTATCCAGCGGAAGCGTGTTTGCCCCCACCGAAAATACCGCCCCAAAAAATACGGAAATAAAAATCTGTCGTCTCATTTTAAAGAATCCGAAACCGCATCCGTTTCGCCGGAAGTAATCGAACTGGAGATTCCGAGATCCGTAATGGTTTGAAGATATTTTTCGCGAAGGTAATGATTGACCGCCGCGGCATCGTCAAAATTCAATACGGTTTCCGCCGTCATGCGCGCATCTTCAAAGTTAATGGAGCGAATTAGTTTTTTACACTCCATAATGCTCCAGGGCGCCATTGAAAGCGCGTCCACGCCAAGCCCCACCAAAAGAAGCGTGCTGAGCGGATCGGAACTCATTTCGCCGCATACCGTCACCGTGATACCCTGATGATGCGCGGCAATAACCGTTTGATGAATCATGTTCAAAATGGCCGGGTGATGCGCCTGATATAAATCGGCAATAAGTTCGTTGGTACGGTCCACCGCGAGCGTAAACTGAATCAGGTCGTTCGTACCGATACTGAAAAAATCAACTTCTTTGGCGAATACATCCACCATCATCACCGCAGACGGCACTTCCACCATCATTCCGATTTTGAGTTCCGGAATTTCAACGCCTTCACTCAATAATTGCTCCCGGCATTCTTTGTAAATCGCTTTGGCCGACCTCAATTCCTGAAGACTCGAAATCATGGGAAACATAAGGTGCAGATTCCCGAACCGGCTCGCAAGTAAAATAGCGCGGAGCTGGTCTTTGAAAATATCTTTCCGGTCGAGACACACCCGGATAGACCGCCAACCCATAAAAGGATTTGCTTCGCCCGTGATCGTTAAGTTCGGCACGAGTTTATCGCCGCCGGCATCCAGCGTACGAATCGTGACCGGGTGCGGGTTCAGCGTCTGTGCAATATACGAGTAGGCTTCTTCCTGTTCTTCGCAGCTCGGGAAACCTTTCCTCGAAAATAAAAATTCCGAACGGTACAGACCGATCCCCGAAGCGCCGAAGTCCAGCACATGATTGGATTCCAAAGGAAGTTCGATGTTGGCGAGGAGAGAAATATATTTTCCGTCGCGCGTCATGGGCTCCAGTTGCCGCATGGTAAAAAGTTCGCGCTGCATTTTAAGGAAGGCTTTCAGCTTTTCCTGATACTGGCGGATATCGTCTTCGTTGGGGTTGATAATCACCATGCCGCCGGTGCCGTTGACAATCATCGTATCGCCCGGCTGTACAATGAGAGAAACATTGCGAAGCCCGGAGACCGCCGGGATTTGCATGGCGCGCGCGAGGATCGAAACGTGACCGGTGCGCCCGCCCGAATCGGTGGCAAACCCGCCGACTTGCCCTTTTTTCAGAGAAAGTAAAATACTCGGCGTGAGTTCGTGCGCGGCAAGAATCGTACCGGCTTCCCAATTTTCCGAATGGAGAACCGGCGTCGAATCGTTCAGCGAATCCAGCAAGCGGTTATAGAGATCGTTTAAATCGAGCGCTCTTTCGCGTAACAGCGGAGAAGGGCTTTTTTCAAACTCGCTGATCAGTTCCTTTAATTTGACATGAACGGCAAAACGCGCATTCTTGTGCTTTTTCTTAATTAAATCCAAAATACCGTTCATCAAAGACGGATCTTTCAGAATCATAATATGAGTATCGAAAATACGCGCCTTATCGGCGCCCACGCGCTCGGTAGTAATTTGCTTTACCGCCGAAATCTCACGGATAGCGCGATTGACCGCTCTTTGAAAAAGAATCTCTTCGGCGGCGACCCGTTCCGGCGGAAGCGTCTCATCCACCACCGTGATTTCCCGGTTGGAAACCATCTGAACCGGACCCATCGTATAGCCCGGAGAAGCGGCGACACCGACTAAAACCGTCCTGGCGCGGTTATTCTTGTTCTTCGTCGAATTTGGCAAGGAAAAGTTGCTCCAACTGCTGCATCACTTCACATTCGTCTTCCCCGTCCACTTCAAAAACAACATTGGAACCCGGGGTAATGGCAAGCATCATCACATTCAAGATACTTTTGGCATTGGCTCTGGTCCCGTTGTACACAATCATCACGTCGCTCTTTGCCTTACTCGTAATGTCCACAATCATGCCTGCCGGGCGCGCATGAACTCCGAGTTTATTGACCACTGGAATGGATTTTGAAATCATATCTCCTCAAAAGAAATCAACATTGATATCTAAACCGTCTTCAAGAATCACCCTGAAAAGGCTATCCGCAGAATGGATCGTCGTATTCAGCTCATCGTAGAACTTCCGGTCGTTCAGCAAAATACCCGCGGTATTGTCTTCGGATTGCAACTTACCCATAATAGAAGCGAGCTGCTGCATTGTCGCATCGAGCTTTGTGACCACCTGATTCGCGTTTTGGAGCGTTGCCTTGGAACTGTCGATCAAAGAGAAAAGCGGCGATGGCATGGTATCGAGAAGCGTATTCACTTTTTCCGTAGCCGTCTGTAAGCCGATAAGGCTTTTCCGGAGACGCGGGTCGGTATCCTGAATCACGTTCAAAAGCCGGTCTTCCAGATTCTCCGCTTTCGCCAAAATGGTTTTGAACTGCGTTGTAAAATGAGGGTGCGCAATGGTACTGTCCATCACTTGGCGGATCGACTGAACGAGAAATTTGGTACTGTCGAGAACCGCGCCCGCCACGCCGAGCGCTTCGGCAATGCCCGCATCAAAATGACCGGGAATCGTATCTTGCGGCGCAAAATAAACGGCGGAATCACCGAGAATAACCCCGATCTGCCGTTCCCCCATAATACCGATATTTTGAACGCGGATTTCGGAATTTTTCGGAATTTTCACATCGTCGCGAACCCGGATTTTCACCATCACACGGTTTCCGCTCAAATAAATATCTTCCACTTTACCGAGCTTCACGCCGTTCACCTTCACCGGATCATCAATCGTGAGCGTACTGACCTGGACAAAACGAAGAAAAAACGTATTGAATTTTTCACGCGGATCTTTATCGTTCAGAAAAAACATCCCGAAAATCAAAACCACAATGGCGAGAATGACAACCAAACCAACGGCAAAATAAAGACTGGTATTCTTTTTCATGTCGCTAAAATCTAATTAAATAGCGCGAATTATATGAAGAATCAAGCGCCGGAAACGGAAATAAAGGACTCTTTCATAAAACCGGAAAGCTCTTCGCGATTCATGCCGGCAGCCTGAACCCTTGAAACAGCCGCATTGGGGATGCAGAACAAGGGCGTGTCCCGGCGCATTATGTTCCTCCGGCGTGAAAACCGCGCCGGGTCGGGCTGTATTGCACTAAGGCTGCTCGCCAAGTGCAACGGAGCCGCGCGGAACTTCACCGGTTTATTTCTTGCGCGTCTCCGCCCAAGGGTCACCATCCCTCACGCTTTCAGAGTTACTCAGGTTGTTCTTTAGGGAATTAACGCAAGTAATTCAATACTGTTATTCAGGCAAAAATGCTATTTGTGAAAGTTCAGCGCGATTTTCTCCGGCTCAACCAAAATACCGGCTGTCTTTACCATTTGCTCAGCGAGATCTTCAGGATACGGCGAAACATCTTTCAATCGAAACCTAAAACCGTCTATGATCGTATCATTCTTAAAAGAGTCTTTCGGATTGGTGTCTAAAGTAAAGCGGTGTTCCTCATTTCCTGAGGTAAGTCGGAACTCAACGGAAGCATTGCCTTCCCAAACACACGTCACATTCCCGGGACACCTGCCGTCACTTACATTTTCGACTTGAAGCGATAAATCGTATTGAGTATTACAAGCCGTTTCTCCCGACCGGATTTCGGTGACTTCGCCTATTTTTAAGTTCATGCAAGTTTCAATACTTGAACTGGATTCTTTGTTGCCGGCGCTCGAACTTTCCGGTTGGGTACTGCTCGAAGATTCCGTACTCAAAGAGGAACTGCTCAGCGGACCGCCCGTTTCCGAAACAATATTGCCGGAAGATTCAATTTCGCCGTTTCCGCCGGTAGTGTTATCGCTGCCGCAGGCGGCAAGGAAAAGAACCAATACCGCGGAGCCTAACAGGATTGTCATTTTTGAGAAGAAGGATTTCATAATAGATTCCTTTTGAATAAAATGATCGCCCTTAAAAAGGACTTGTTAAATGTAAATTAAGGCAGTCGAAAAAAAACGGGAAACGGATAGATGCCGGAAACAGGTGATTCCGGACACAAGAAAGTTGATTTGATCGGAGAGCCCGCGGCAAATGCGGGGAGCTTGCTCGCAATCATCCGATGAAAAACCGAACCTGTGTTCATGATTGAAATTCTCCGGATCGCCGCACGCGTATCCGTAATTGCTGTAAATTTCATGCCCGAGAAACTCAAAGGCGCGCAGTGACGGTTTCAGGACCGGGGTGACAGGAGTATGTGAAAACAGAGTTTTCCATTTCCTATTCCCGTAATTGCAATTATTGAAGAACTTGAGTAACGCGTGAGGGATAGTGACCCGCAGGGCGGAGACTCGCGGATTGTCTGCGATGATCCTTATTCCCGTAATTGCAATTTCTGATTTGAGAGAAATTCCGCGAGGCTCCGTTTTTCCGCATCAATTCAGTTCGTAAAGTCATATAAGACTTTTCGTCTGCGGCGATACTTATTCGGAGACGCTTTAGCGCCCCGAAAATATAGCCCGACCCGCGCTTCGCGCGGGGCACGCCCTTATTCCCTATCCTATTCTCTGAACGGGGTTATTTTTGTCGATGCCGTTGATGTGGCGGTCATACCAGTCCAGCAATAGTTTTTCGCGTTCGGATTCGGGGAGGGCGTAAGCGGCGCGACCTTTCTGCTGCATGAAATGATCGAGGTAAGTCATGAGGACTCCGCCCGCGACGGAGACGTTCATGGATTCCGTGATTCCGTATTGAGGGAGTTTGAATTCATAATCGGCGGCGGCGAGGGTGTCGGGGTGGTTGCCGTGAAATTCGCTGCCGAGGTAAAAGGCGGTGGGCTGCGAGAGGTCGAGATCGAGTACCGAATTTTTGGTGTTGGTACTTGCAACGGCAATTTTATAGCCGGCGGCGCGGAGGTTTTGAAGGCAAGCGGCGCGTTTTTTATAAATAAAAAGCGACATCCACTTGTAAGACCCCTTGAGGATGGATTTGTTGACGTGGTAAGGGTTTTCCTCTTCGATCACATGAACGTCCTGAAGCCCGAAGACTTCGGAGGTGCGGACCACGGCGGAGATATTATGCGGGTCGAATAAATCTTCAAGTACCATGCAGAAATGGCGGGTGCGCAATTTGGATACGGTGTTGAGCAGTTCCCGCCGGCGTTCGGTCACTTGTGTGTAATAATCCTGAAGTTGTTCCCGGATATTCATGGGGTTTTTCCTTTTAGGGCGTCGCCGAATATCCAAGGTTTTCCGGAGACAACGGCTTCAAAGAGTAAGAGTTGCTTTTGGTAGGGTTCGCGCGTGAAGGGCGCGTGTTTTCCGATGGGTTTTTTATTTCCTTTTGCAAACTGCGCGGAGGAGCGTTCGATATTTTTAACAATTTCGCCGATTTTTTCGGAGACGACGGATTTGAACGCCTGCATTTGCATGATCGAATTTAAAATGGAGTTCACCGGAAAGACATAAGTCTGCAGGCGGTAAGTGACTTGCTTTTTTCCGGGTACGGGAGTGATGTCCAATACGGCGACCGCTGTTCCGCGAAGCCCCCATTTTAATACTTTCGCGCCGCCGTAACCGAAAAATACGCTGTGAAGCCCCGCGCCGCGCCCGGCGCTGTCTTGAAGGATCCAATTGAATTTTCCGGAGAGGCTCCCGCCGTTGGTGCCGTGAAACAAGCGGTGGTTGGGGGAATCGTAAGCGATAAAATATTCCGTTTTTTGATACGCGTTCACGAGTTCGGCGGTAAACGGCAAGTGGTCAAACAAAAAGCGCATCATTTCTTCGTTTACCTGAAGTACTCCTTTGTTTTCATAAACAACGCGCAAGGGTTTTCCCAAATGCCTGAATACCTCAAAAGCGATGCCTGATTCCGGATTGAGCCCGCGCTCCGTGAGGTCTAAAAGCGGGGCGCAAAAGGCTTGATCGTATTTGAGTTTCGGGAGCGGTTTTAATTCTTCGGCAGAACATCTGCGGAGTTCCAATTGAAGACAGCTTTTCACCGCAGCGCACGCGCCCTGATCGGGGAGTTCCGCCCCAATGCCGGAAAAGAACAGTAAAAGAATAAGGGCGATTTGTTTCATCGAAATTCGAGGCTATCTGCCGGTACAAGGGTAAACGGTTCCAATTCTTTGAGCTGAGCCGCCGGAGCGACAATAGAAACGGTCATTTTTTCCCGCGAGAAATAACGGCGAATCATGGTTTTGACCTGTTCTGCCGTGACGGCTTGAATGGAATTTATGTAATCCGAATAATGATCTTTGCTTTTGCCGAGGAGTTCATCGGAAGCGAATATTTGAGCGGTACTTTCGGGTGAATCGAATAACCCGGGAAGGCTTTCGATCAACGCATTTTTAGCAAGCGCGAGTTCTTCTGCCGAGGGGCCCTGCGCAGCAAGTTTTTCGATTTCTTCTTCGATTAAACGGAGCGCGAGAGCCGTACTTTCCACTTTTGTCTGTAAGGCGATGGTGGTGAGTCCTGTATCGCGGTAGTTGTTATCCACATGACTGTATATGCTGTAAGCGAGTCCTTCGTCGGAACGGATGCGCGTGGTAAGGCGGGAAGAAAATCCGCCGCCGCCTAAAATAAAGCTTGCCACGGCGGCGGGATAGTAATCCGGATGCGGGCGTTTTAAGAAAGGCTGATTCAAAGCGATATTCGCTTGAGTGATTTCCTTATCCGTAACATAAATGCCGGGTTTATTCACAAATTTTAACGGTTGTACTTCTTTGCCCGGCGCGGCGGTACTTTGCCATTCTTCAAAATATTTTTTGAGAAACACGATCACGGAGTCCTTATTCACATCGCCGGAGAGCGCAAAAATAATGCGGTCTTTTTTGAATTTCCCGCGGGCGAGGCGTTTTAAATCGGCGCTTGTCAAGGCTTGATACTCCGTATCGTGAGCGTCCCACAACCGCGGATTATTTTCATAATTCACATGATTTTTCAGCGCGAATAAAGTTTGGGCCGGAGTTTCATAGCGGCGGCGGAACGCGTCGATGAATCCGTTCTTTTGAACGTCAAGCACCTTTTTTTCAAATGCCGGTTTGGTTAAAATTTGCCGGGCAAGCCGCATGGTTCCTTCAAAATCTTTGGAGAGCGTGTTGATGGAAAAAGAACTCTGGAAAGCGGAAAGTGAGCTTGAGATTTCCGCGCTGATAAATTCGAGAGAATCTTCCAGTTTTTGCGCGGAAATACTATCGGCGCCGCCGCGGCGGAACATTACCGAAAGCATATCGGCCGCGGCGCGATCCCGTATGGAATCCGGAACCGTGCTTTCCTTGAAATACGCGGTAAACTGCACGAGCGGGAGCGTTTTATCTTCTACAATGTAACCCGTGATGCTATCCGTAATTTGAACGCGGAATGAATCCGGGTGCGGAACGCCGTATTGGAAAGCCGGGAATGTTATTTCCCTGTAGGAATCCGGAACTTCGCTTTCCGCGGTTTGCGCAGGCGGCGCAGCGGGCGTTACCTCTGCCGGCGTTTCTGTTTTGGTGGAGGAACAGGAAACAAAAATAAAAATCGAAAAAACGAGCATAAGGAGGAATGAAAACCGGCGAGTACTGGTGATATGCCTTGTCCCGTGTCCCTTATCCCCAACTTTCATGCGAGCACGAACGGAATCAATGCGCTGTGTTATTGCGGATTTCATAGAAAATGAATTTTTAGAGGTATCCTTTAAGTTATTCATGTTCACTCTCCTTCAAGAGCAAAGCCGTATTCGCTTTTTTCCGGATAAACGTTTTTTTCGCGGCCTCTTGAATCTGCGCCGGAGAGACTTGCTGCAGGTGATCCGCCCAATTCAGGAAGATGCGGTAATCGCCGAACATTTCATACCACGCAAGCATTGTCGCCACATTTTCCATATCGGTGAGACTGCGGACAAGACCGGCGTAAGTGTTGTTCAGCACTTTCTGAAATTCACGTTCGTGAACCGGTTCGGTTTTCATTTTTTCAAGTTCTTCCCAAAGAATTTTTTCCGCGCGCGCCGGGTCGGCTTCGGCGCGGAGATTCACGCGCACATTAAAAAGCGATACATATTTGTTCACGCTGTTCCCCGCCCTGACGGAAACGGCGAGTTTTTCTTCTTCCACAAGCCGCTTGTAAAGCCTGCCGGAACGGCCGTTGAGAACGCCTTCGATAATATCCAGCGCATACAAAGTCGAATCTCCGACTTCCGGCGTTTGGAACGATAAATCCAAGAGCGACGGCGCGTCGTTTCTCCGCACGATCAAACGTTTTTCGCCGGGCTGCTCCGGGTCGCGAACGGTGATTGCCGGAAACGCTTCCCCTGCAGGAATGTTTTCAAAATACCGCTTGATGAGCGCCATGGTTTCTTCGACATCCAAATCGCCCGCGAGAGTAAGAATCGCGTTGCGCGGTTTGTAATACTTGCGGTAATGTTCTTCCGCCATCTCCCGCGTTAAATTTTGAATATCGGATTCCCAGCCGATGATCGGCATGCGGTAAGGGAACGCTTCGTAAATCATGGAGTTAAACGTTTCGTAATAACGCCCGGTGGGTTTGTCGTCGTAACGCAAACGGCGTTCTTCGCGGATCACATCGCGTTCGGCATAAAATTCCCGAAACACCGCGTTTTCCATACGGTCGGCTTCAAGCCAGAGAAACAGTTCGACTTTGTTTTTCGGCAACGTGACAATATAAGCAGTCATTAAATCCGAAGTGAACGCATTCAGCCCCGTTCCGCCGGCGGCTTGATACGCGCCCCACAGTTCGTCTTTTACAAAAATTTTCCGGTGCTCGTTTAAAATCGAATCGTGTTCGGTTTTGAGTTTTTGAATAAGCGAAGCTTCTTTCTTTTCGAGAGTGTAAGCCCGGATCAGCGTTTGCAGGGAATCCTGTTCCCGCATAAAAACCGCGTCGGCCACGCTGTCGGTGATCCCCACTTTTTTTGTACCCTTAAAAAGTTCATGTTCCAGCATGTGCGCAAGCCCCGAATTTCCGGGAACTTCATGCACGGAACCCGTCACATAAAATAACCGGCAGGAAACCGTGGGCGCTTGCTTGCTCGGGTATAAAAGTACCGTGAGCCCGTTGGGAAGTTTTTCCCGGTACACCGGAAGGTCTATCGCGAAAAGCGCTACCGGAAACAAAAGAAAGAAAAGTTTTTTCATAGAAAGTTTCCGGGATTAAATGAAAAGGATCCGGTTGAGTTTCGCGCGGTATTCCCAAGTCAGCGCGTGCTTGGGCCCGAGAACGCCGAAAAGCGTAAGCATGGCGTTTTTTGCCGCGCCGCCGTTCCACTCGGCATTCATCTGCAATAATTCGAGAAACGCGTCAAACGCTTCCCGATAATTTTCCCGAACGGCAAAAACACAAGCCTTGTGATAAAGCGTTTCTTCAGTACCTTGAACGTCTGTTTTCAGACTTTCCACATGAAAATCCATCAGTTCCAAAAGCGATTTCGCTTCTCGGTATTCCGTTTCTTTTTCGGAAAACCGACTTAAAACGGTTTTGGCTTCGTCAATTCTCGAAAGCCGGATATAAACTCTCGCAAGCAACAGAAGCAGGCTTTTATCTTCCGGATTTTGGGCGATGAGGGCTTCTGCCCGCGGGAGCGCGTTCTCCGGAGAGCCACTTTCCATCAAGCGGATCACTTCAAATTTGGCTTGCTCTTCGGGGCTCATGAAAAACGGCTTTAAGCGGTCTTTAAATTCGGCTTCGGACAGATTGCCGTTCAGAACTTCGGCGATTTTACCTTCGGCGATCACCCGTGTGTCCGGGAGCGCGGCGATTCTAAAGACCTGAATGAACTGCCGGTTTTCAGGGCTATCCAAATCCACTTTCCCTAAAGAGAATTGAAGTTCTGCGGAGAGGCGTTCGAGAGTTTCGGCGGCGGTAAAACTTTCCGGAAACTGAGCGGAAGTGAATGTGATCACCACCGGCTTTTCGGCGGAAGCCTGCATGACATCCGGTTCAAAATTTTCAAGAGTTACGGCAAATGTTTGCGACATCAGTCACCCCGCGGGAAAAGAACGCTCAAAAATTAGAATTTTCATTACATCTTGCCTTGCCGTGTTTACTCGAATCCTGTTTTTTCTATCTTAGTTCCTTATGACGGCAATTTGTCCTTACTGTAAATCTAAGGTTTCGGAGCTTCATTTTCACAGCTTTCTATTGCGCCTTTGCCCGCATTGTTACTCCGCTTTTTTCCCGAGTAACAAAACCATGGCATTCCGTAATGAAATTTTCGACAAAACGCGGGAAATTTGGCTCTCGGTGTTAGAGCAAAACAAAGAGTCCCGGGTAAAAGAACCCGCGGAAGTTTTGTGCATTGATCACGGTCGGAAACTCGTGGACGGCACGCTTCCCGATTACGGGATTCCCGGAAAAGTCACTACCTGCTGCGAAATGTTTCATTTGCCGCCGGAGCTCCTTTCTCAAATTTTAAAACGCACTCTCGTTTCCCCTTCCGTAAATTACACGAAATCAAGAGGAGCTTCCAAACAATTCATTTTGGTTCGCCTGATGACGGCGCTCGTACGCCCGTTCGATGCCGTTTTCCGGTGGATATTCGGTTCAAAAGAAGAAGATCCTTTTGAATCCATGCAATACGACATGAAATTTAAGGATGTTTTGGGACCGCGTCCATGAAAAAAAGTTCGAGAATTTTAGCGGGGCTTGCCTTTTTAGGGCTCCTTATCTTTTTAGTCGTTCCGAATCAAGAATTTTATGAGACGCTTTTCCCGCTCCGGGAAAACACGGAAATCGTAGTTTACGACGATCAGGCGGACGGCGGCAACTCTGTTGCACAAATGACGCTCCTTGATTCTTCGCTTGTGCTTGAATGCAAATTAAACGCCAATACGGGGCGCGACGCATGGTGCGGTCTGATTTGGACGTTCACCCATGAAAAAGAATATCATTATCAAAACTGGACTTTTGTCGATAGCCTTATTTTGGAAACGGAAACCATGGGAATTTCCGAAATCCTGATTAAAGTCTGGACTTACGACCCCGATGTAACGCTCGAAACAGACAAAAAAACATTCCGCCTGCTCATCAAAGAAGTGCCGCTGAAAGAAGGGCAAAAAAGAATTGCGATTCCGTTTGAATCGTTTTACACACCCGACTACTGGTACACACAAACGAAAACCAACCGGAATTTAACCAAACGCCACCAGGAAACCGTTGCCAAAGTGGAAATCACCCCGGGCTGGCATACTCCGAGAGATTCGGTGTTCCGGATTTCAATTCGGAATTTCTCCGCTAAAGGAGTCAGTAATGTTCCGTTCGGAATTCTCCTCGCGTATCTCACCATTCTTATGATGGCGGCCATCGGACTCCGGCAAAAAAAATGAAACACATCGCCTTTATTTTCGGTTATCTTCTTTTCCTTGCGGTTTTAGCGGGGATTTGGTGGATGTTCCGTACTTCGACGGCGGTACTTTACCCAAGCGCCCAACCGCTTTCCGTATTTCAGGATTCCATAGAAGGCGGCAGTTCGCGCGCAACGTTTTCAGAGAACGATTCTTTGCTTTCTATTGACATTCTCGCGCGATCCGGTTCCGCTTCGCCTTACGCCGGCGTGAAACTCGCTCTCGTTCCGGAAGCAAAACAGGCTTTCGGAAACTGGCTGAATCTTTCGCGTTACGATTCTTTAAGTATTGAAGTAGCGACTCGCCGCATGCCGCAGGTTCTTTTAACCATTCTCACTTCGGATCCGGAACGCGCCTCCTCATGGCTCGACCCTTTCGGCCCGCGCTTTGTACAGCACACCGTTAAAACCGGCCGGAATTTTCAAAAAACAACCGTGGCGCTTTCCGATTTCCGGGTACCGGAATGGTGGTTTTCCTTTCATCAAATCCGCACGCCCGATGAATTCACTTATCTGGAACGCGCCTTTGGTTTTCTTGTTCTGAACGGTTTCGGAACCATGCTTGGAATTCCCGATGAAATTCAGGTGAAAAAAATTGAGGTTTTCGGAGTAAATCGCCGTTTAGGTTCCTTTCTTCTTGTTATAGCTCTTGCGGGAAGTTTTATTTTTATTGTAACGGCTTACCGGAACGTACGCCGCCCACATGATAAACCGAAGGAGAAATGATGCCGAATCGTTGGAATCTTGACAAAATCATGCGCTTGGTTTTCATTACGGTCATTATCGTTTTAAGTGTGTGGCTTTTAAGTTATTTAAGTGAAGTGTTAATCCCGTTTGTGGTAGCGCTCTTGGTCGCTTACATTTTGGATCCTGTGGTAAACCGCATTCAGAAAAAAGTAAAATACCGGATTATCGCGGTCGTTCTCGTGCTGCTTGTTCTGAGCGGAATCTTTGCATTGTGTCTCGCTCTTTTTGTGCCGCGGGTATCCCGCGAAGTCGGTTATTTGGGAACTCTTATTTCAAGACTTGCGTCGGATTCCTCCTGGTCGCAGCGCATCAGCGAATACGTTCCGGCAAGTATTTGGGAACAAATTCAAGGATTCCTTTCTCAAGAGCATTGGGTACAGGCCATGCAGTCTCTTGATTTTTGGCAATCGGTAGAATCAATCCTCGGAAAAATTTTGCCGGGCGCTATGGGCGTTCTCTCCGGAACAGCCACGTTCTTTATTTGGATTTCGGGCGCGGTTTTAATTCTTCTTTACATGGTTTTCATCATGAAAGATATGCCTAAAATCCGTCTGAAAGTTTTGTATTTCATTCCGCACCGTTACCATGAAGAAGTAAAAGTCTTTGCTCAAAAAATCGACGAACTGATGAACGGCTATTTCCGGGCGCAGATGGTAGTCGCCATGATTGTCGGCGTTTTGTTTGCCATCGCTTTCAGCATTATGAAACTCCCGATGGGTTTTATTTTCGGAATTTTTATCGGCGTGTTAAACATGATTCCTTACTTACAAATTCTCAGTATTCCGCTCGCGCTGATTCTCGGCATTGTTTACGCTCTCGATACGGGAATGCCTTTTTGGGAAGTCGCGATAATTATTACGGCGATTTACGTGGTGATACAGCTCATACAGGATTTGTTTATCGTCCCGAACATCGTAGGGAAAAGCATGAATCTTCCGCCGGTCGCCATTCTTCTTTCCCTCTCCGTTTGGGGCAAACTCCTCGGATTTCTAGGGCTTGTGGTCGCCATTCCCTTTACCTGCCTCGTTTTGGTTTACCTCGATAAGTTCAAGCAGAATAAGTCGGCGCAGGCATTTTTTATCGCCTCGGAAAATGAGGTCGAACCGCCCAAGGAGGATACATCCCCCTGAAAACGGAAAATAATTTGAAAAAACCCCTTGCTTACAAGCCAAAAAAAGGTATAATAACTGTCAAGAAATTTCTCTAAACCTCCAAGGAGTTCATCATGAACAAACAAGATCTCGTCGCTGCGGTTCAAAAAGAAGCCGCTCTTGAAACTAAAGCTGCTGCCGAACGTGCAGTGAACGCTGTGATCGACGCTATCGCTGCCGGCATCAAAAAAGACGGTAACGTGCAATTGATCGGCTTTGGTACTTTCCAGGTGAAAGAACGCAGCGCACGCATGGGTCGCAACCCGAAAACCGGTGCTCCGCTCAAGATCAAGGCTTCCAAAACTGTTTCCTTCAAAGCCGGTGCCGGTTTGAAAGAAGTAGCCAAGAAAACCAAGACGGCGAAAAAATAATTTATCTGTAACAACGGATAAGAAAAAGAACCGGTTCGCGCCGGTTCTTTTTTGTTTATGCTTCGGTAGGTGTGTCGGCGGCATTCTCCGCCGCCGGATTCTCTTCGCTCAAAGCATCCGGATTTTCTTTCTCGCTGAGTTCAATTTGCCCCGAAAGCAAATTCATAATATCATCATCCGAAATTTTCCGGCCCTGTTCCACCCAAAGCACCGCTTCCCGCATCACGGCATCAATCGAAATCCGTTTTTTATCGGCAATCGCCGTTTCGCGTTCATGAATAAACCGCACCAAGCCCTCTCTCAATTCCGGATCGCGGGAATAAATAATATGTTCGTTCGCCATTTCTTCGTGAAACTCGGCGTTTCCTTTTTTGCGGTAAAGCCAAATGGCGCCGAGAGGTTCGCTTTGGCGAAACACAATTTCATCGGTTTTGTTCATCTCAAGCAACGCCATAAAAGATACCACCGCGACAATCGGGTGACGGTCGCGTCCGAGAATATCTTCAAAAAGCGCTCTCCCGTGCCGCGCGAGATAATTACTGATAAATTGCTGCCGGTCTTCAATCGTCACATAATCGAGTTCCACATGGTGAATATTTTCACGGTTTCTCGATTTCAATGTTTTCTGATAACCGCGGAGAAGCTGCCACACCGTGGCATCGGCGAGGGAATCTTCTTCGTTTTGTGTTTTCTCAAGACGCCCGCGGTAAAACGCGCCGAAGTGATCGCTTTCCATACTTTGCAAATCGGTAGCGACTTTTTTAAACCGCTGATATTCGAGCATTTGTTTGAGAAGCTCTTCGCGGTCTTCCGAAAACTGCTGAATTTCTTCGTCGGTTTGTTCTTCTTTCGGCAAGAGTTCCCGCACTTTCATGGCCATGAGGCGGCTTGCCATATACAGAAAATCTCCGGCCGCCGAAAGGTCCGCCTGAGAAAAATCCTTCATCCAGAGCAAAAACTGATCCGTAATTTCAGCAATGGAAATTTGCTCTACCGGCACTTCGTTTTTTTGCACCAGATAAAGCAGAAGATCCATCGGGCCTTCAAAGGCGCGAATCCGGACTTCGTATTCTTCTTGGAAAACAGCGCTCATTATTCTACGGTCACACTCTTGGCTAAGTTCCGCGGCTGATCCACATCGTTTCCGCGAAGCACGGCGATATGATAAGCGAGGAGTTGAAGCGGAATGCAGGTCACCACCGGCATCAGCATCGGGAGAATTTTCGGAACACAAATCACATGATCGGCAAAACCGTTCAAGCGCGAAGGATCGTCTGTCGTAATCACAATCACGCGCCCGCCCCGGGATTTGATTTCCCGGATATTGGAAACAATTTTATCAAAGAGCGCGTCTTGCGGCGCCACCACCACCACCGGCATTTGCGCATCAATGAGCGCAATCGGACCGTGTTTCATTTCGGCAGCGGGGTAACCTTCGGCGTGAATGTAACTGATTTCCTTGAGCTTCAAGGCACCTTCCATCGCCACCGGATAATTGTAATGCCGCCCCAAATAAAGAAAATTTGAGACGGAAGTAAATTGTTTCGCGATTTCCTTAATTTGATCGTTGAGCTTTAAGGTTTCTCTCACAATAGACGGGAGTTCCTCAAGCGCTTTCGTGATCTCCATACCCTCTTCGAAAGATACGCGGCGCTGCCGCCCGAGCAAAAGCGCAATCATCGCGAGCACCGTCACTTGAGCCGTAAACGCTTTCGTGCTCGCGACACCGATTTCCGGACCTGCGTGGAGGTAAACGCCGCCATTGGAAACGCGCGCCACGGAAGAACCCACCACGTTGCAAATCCCGAGAACCGTCGCTCCTTTGTTTTGCGCTTCTTTCATGGCGGCGAGCGTATCGGCGGTTTCTCCGGATTGGGAAATGGCAAACACGAGCGTACCCGGGTTGATAATCGGGTTGCGGTAACGGAATTCGGAAGCGTATTCCACCTCAACCGGAATTCCCGCGAGTTCCTCAATCATGTATTCGCCGACCATTCCCGCATAATAACTCGTG
This sequence comes from Fibrobacter sp., assembly GCA_031271785.1. Lineage (GTDB taxonomy): Bacteria > Fibrobacterota > Fibrobacteria > Fibrobacterales > Fibrobacteraceae > JAISUZ01. Next base: position 31,072 of record JAISUZ010000099.1, read on the forward strand.
CCGCAAGCGGTAATGATAATGCGGTTGATACTGCGCAGTTCTTCGATATTGGTGTGGAGTCCGCTTAATTTGGCGTTACCGTCGCTCACGAGCAAACGGCCGCGCATGGTATTTTGCAGCGATTCCGGCTGTTCGAAAATTTCTTTCAGCATAAAATGATCGTAACCGGATTTTGCCATATCGCTCGTGTCAAAATCAATTTTCTGAACTTCGCGCTGCACGCTTTGGCTGTTCAGATTCAGCATTTCATAACCGCTTTTCCTAATCACCGCCACATCGTTATCATCGAGATACACGACTTTGTGTGTGTAATTCACAATCGCGGAAACATCGCTTGCCAAAAAATACTCGCCCGCTTCTTCGCCGATACCAAGCACGAGCGGACTGCCGCGCCGCGCCCCGATAAGCGTGTCGGGCGCGTCTTCACACACCACCGCAATCCCGAATGCGCCTTCCAACTGATTCAGCGCTTTCAAAACCGCTTTCAAAAAATCACCTTTGTAAAACCACGCAATCAAATGCGCAATCACTTCCGTATCGGTTTCCGAAGAAAACCGGATGCCTTCTTTTTCGAGTTTCGCTTTAATAGCCGCATAGTTTTCGATAATGCCGTTATGCACCACCGCAAATTTTTTGTCATAACTCAAATGCGGGTGGGCGTTCGCTTCCGAAGGAACGCCGTGGGTCGCCCAACGGGTATGCGCAATGCCGAGCGTACCGTGCCAAGGACAGGTTTTTATCTTACCTTCAAGAGCGGCAATTTTTCCCGAAGCGCGCTCCGTTTGAAGTTTGGCATCGCAAATCATGGCAACGCCCGCGCTGTCATAACCGCGGTATTCGAGCTTCTTCAAACCGTCCATCAAAATCGGGAGGACATCTTTTTTTCCAACGTAACCGACAATTCCGCACATAATAAAACCTCGTTAACTCATCCGGCGTTCAATCAGCCGGCAAAGTTTTTCCGCTTCCGCTTCGTCCGGCGCTTCGGCAATCACACGAATCACCGGTTCCGTATTCGAAGCCCGCACATGAACCCAACATTTTTCTTTCCCAAGCCAAAGCCCGTCGCGCGCATCTTCTTTCCAACCGGAAAAGTCCTCGCGAATTTGAGAAAATACATTTTCAACGGACGTTTTGCCCACGGCAAATTTCTTTTTGAGAATCACATACCGTGGGTTTTGTTCCGCAAAATCTTCCACACGCAATTTCCGGCGCGCCATCCAGGAAAGAACAAGCGCAATAGCCACCAAAGAATCGCGGCCGTAGTGAGTCGCCGGTAAAATCACGCCGCCGTTCCCTTCGCCGCCGATCACGCAACCGTGTTCCATCATGGCGAGACTCACGTTAATTTCGCCCACGGGAGCGCGGAAACAGGGTACGCCCCACTTTTCCGCCACATCTTCGTTCATACGGGAAGTCGAAAGGTTAATGCAATGCGGCGCCTGCTTTTGAGATAGCACTTCTTCGGCGGCAATCACCAGCGTATATTCTTCGCCGGCGGGCTCGCCTTTACTGTTCACGAGAGCGCAGCGGTCGGCATCCGGGTCAAGCGCAAACCCAACGGCGCAATGATTTTCCGTGACGGCGCGGGAAAGATCTTTCAAATTCTCCGGAAGCGGTTCGGCGCCGCGCGGAAATGGTTTCTCAGGGTCACAATGAATCGCCGTCACCTCGCAGCCGAGACTCTCCAAAAGTTTCGGCGCAATCAAAGAACCGGCGCCGTTCACTGCGTCCACAGCCACTTTCAAATGAGCCGCGCGAATCATCTCCGCATCGATAAACGGGATTTCCAAAATTTGCCGGATATGAATATCATCGGTATTTTCCGTATGGGAAACACTCCCCATGCCGCGATAATCCGGGTAAGCAAACGCGGCGCGATCCGCGATTTCAAACAACGTTTTCACTTCTTTCGGACCGAGAAAAAGTCCGTCTTGATTCAAAAATTTAAGCGCGTTCCATTCGATCGGATTATGGCTCGCGGTAATAATAATCCCGCCGCCCGCTTTAAAATGAGGCACCAGCACTTCTACGGTAGGCGTAGTGGAGAGCCCCGCCTCAATCACTTCGACCCCGGACAACCGGCAAACGCCGGTCACAAAAGCGATAATCGCGTCTCCGGTGGGGCGCGAATCCCGGCCGATCACTATTTTTTTCGCCTGCGTTACTTCCAAAAAAGCCTTGACATGATTCAACAAAACAGCGGGCGTAAGAGAATCTCCAACAATACCGCGAATTCCGGAGACAGAGCGCATCAATACAGACATTATTTTCCTTTGAGAATTTCCAATTCCTGTAAAGTTACAAAAATCAAAGGATTTTTTCTTTGAGTTTCGGAGAGCCGCTCCGCATCCTTTTCGCTCATAATGATTGATTTCCCTTGCCGGAGGAGCTTATCTGCTTTTCGGCGGAAATTCCGGTCGTGATCGGGGCAGGCGGTTTTGGATTCGAGCGTGAATCCGAAGTTTTCGAGGTCTTTAAAAAATCGTTCGGGATTCCCCAAACCGCATAAAGCGTGAAACGTTTTTTGTGAAGACTCGTTTCCGAGAGAATCGTGCACCGCGGCAATGTAAAACCGGATATCGGGCGTTTCAAAAGCATCACCGCAGCGAATTGTTTCCGAAATATCGCGGTGATCTTTTTCGAGACTCCGGCATTTTCCGCCGGGAATCAGGTCGGCGATCCTTTCGGCGCGCTCGCCCCAGCGGAGCACTATTTTCCGCGCGCCGGCAATGCGCCTGTCTTCAAGACCGTCGTCCCAGACAAAGTAATCAAATTGACCGTCGAGTGCGCGGGTGAGTTTCGCCCGGTTCCTAGTCGCCAAAACGGTGCATCCGGAGAGTTTCCGCCGGAGCCAAGGCACTTCATCGCGCGCGGCGGCTTTGTGACAAATAACCGCCACACGAAACCCTTTGGAAACGAGCGACCCGGCAAGCCAAGCGGCATAAGGTGTTTTCCCGGCGCCGCCGGCTAAAAAACTCCCCACAATAATCAATTCGGATTGCAAAAGCGGCGCCTGTTCGCGATAGAACAAACGCCGGCTGCACAGAAAAAAGAACCGGTAAAAAAGCGAAAGCACTATGGCAAAATAAAAAATGTTGGATTGTACAACACCTCTGAAACCAAAACAACCGCCTCGTCATTCGCACGATCCGGGATCCATGGGCGTGCCCCGGCGCATTTATATAAAGCCTGCATGAAAGCCGCGCCGGGTCGGCGTGTCTCCGGGCTACCCTCCGGTCGGTGCCGGATATTTCGGTTCTTCGGAAGGAAAATTGCAGGGATTCGGAAATATCCGGCACTGCGCGCTTCGCGCGCACCCTCCGCCTGCCTCACGCGAAGAAAAGGCATTCGTATATGCCTCCAAAAACATTGTCAGCACGCAAGCGTATTGACGTTGTTTTTTACGGCATATACAAACGCCTTAAAAATGTAAA
>JAISUZ010000036.1 GCA_031271785.1 Fibrobacter sp.
TTTTGCACATAAGTTAAGTTCGATTCGGCATGTAAGATTTTCTTTGTCTGTACCGCAACTTTGCCCCGAAATTTTCATTTCCGAAGAACCCGGTTTCGGGCAGGGATCGTGACCCGAAGGGCGGAGACTCGCAAGTCACTTGCCCGAATAAGCGGTAAGCGAGGCTCCGTTGCACTTGGCGATTTTCGCCTTATTGCAATAGAGCCCGGCCGGCGAGCCATGCTCGCCGGGCACGCCAATAAAAAACTCACTTTTTGAATTGAGAACCGAACTGAAGTTCGTCTTCGTTTTTTCCGTTGAGGTTGACAAGATGATCGGGAGAAAAATGAAAACCGCGTAATTCTTCGCGGACAGTTTCGAGGCGTTCCAAAAAAATCTCCGCACCCGCACTCGAAAGAAGGTGCCGCCGGAACTCCGGATTTTCAGGCGTGATTCCCTTGCAGAGCCGCGCCGCGAGTTGCTTTAACCGCCCGAGCGCTCCGGGAGAAGTCGCGCCGGATTCCAGCATGTCTTCGTAATATTTCGGAAAAATCCCGAGTACTTCTTCGAGAGGAATTTCACGGGGTGCATGCCCTTCGAGCGCGTCGGCAATTTGTCCGAAAAGCCACGGATTATGGAGCGCACCGCGCCCGATGGAAACTCCGGAAACCGGATAACGTTCAAGACGGTCGAGCGCCATTTCCGCACTGATAATATCGCCATTTCCGATTACCGGAATTCTTGCACTCTCCGCCACCGCGCCGATCACTTCCCAATCCGCGAGTCCGTAATAGCCTTGAACGCGCGTTCTCCCGTGCACCGTCAAAAGTTCCACACCTTCGTTTTCCGCAATTTTCAGCGTTTCCAAAACATTGATGTTCGTTTCATCCCAACCGGTGCGGCATTTCAGCGTGAGAGGAATGCGAATCGCGCGCCGTACCTCGCGAATAATCGAAGCGAGCCGCGGTAAATCTTTAAGAAGCCCCGCGCCGCCGCCCTTCCCCGCTACTTTCGGCGCCGGACAACCGGCGTTAATTTCAATAAAATCGGGAGCGAGTTCTTCAATAACTCTCGCACCTTCCGCCATGCGCTCCGGATGTTTTCCGAAAATCTGAATCCCAAACGGACGCTCACCGGCTCCGAAAATCAATTCCTTTCTTTTTTTGAGCGCTTCTCCGGCACAACCGTCCGTGGAAACAAATTCCGAAACGAAAAGCCCGAGGCGATTTCCCGAAAGCGTGCGGCACAAACGGCGGAAAGGCACATCGGTCACGCCGGCCATCGGACTCAATACCGTCGGATAAAGAATTTCTTTCTCGCGCAGCCGAAGAATTTTATTTTTCATCATTTTTCCGTTTTCAACAATGAACTCACATTTATCCACATTCTATCGCCTGCTATTCCTCGACTATTTTTAGAAATGTGTTTCCAAATTTAGTTTTTCTTAACCAAGTTCTTATATTTGAAGAGTGCCTAATGTAACAAAACAAGACTTGGTTCAAGAGATTGTCCGCTCCACCGGATTCCTGAAAGGCGATATCAAAACGGTGATCGAGCAGTTTCTGAAAATCGTGAGCGAAACGCTCATTCAAGGTAAAATCATTGAAATCCGCGGGTTCGGTACTTTCTGCTGTAAAGAAAGAAAAGCACGCCCCGCGCGCAATCCGCGCACCGGAGAAGAAGTTCTTTTGGAAGAACGCCTGGTGCCGACCTTCAAATTTTCTTCCGAAATCAAAGACCGCGTAAACCAAACCGTTCTTGCCGAACTGGGAGCCGAAATCGAAAGCACCCTTCGGCAAAGCCAGGAATAAAGGCGTGCCCGGCGCTTCGCGCCGGCCGGGCTGTATTTTGGGGGCAACAAGTTGCCTCCCAAAACGGAGCCGCGCTTACCGATAACTTCGGTCAAGTAACACGCGCATCTCCGCCCTTCGGGTCACCATCCCTCACGCGTTCGGATACAAACGCAAAAAGCGAACTTGCGCCCGCTTTTCGAGAAAACTTAAAAGTTTATTTCTTTTTGGGTTCCGCTTTTTTCGGTTTTTCTTTCCCGGCCGGTTCTTTGGCCTTCGCTTCCGTTTTTGTTTCGGTTTTTGTTTCGGTTTTCACTTCCGCTTTCGGAGTTTCCGCCGCCGGAGCCGGAGCGGCCTCTGCGGCAGGCGCGGTGACCGAAGAATCGGCCGGAGGAGGTTCCACGAGAACTTTCAAGAGTTCCACTTCAAAAACAAGGAGAGCGTTTCCGGGAATAATCGGGTCCACGCCTTCTTCGCCGTAAGCGAGGTGGCTTGGAATCCAGGCTTTCACTTTCATGCCTTCTTGCATTACGCCGAGAAGTTCCTGCCAGCCCGGAATCACGACATTCACCGGGAATTCAAGCGGTTCGTTGCGTTTGAAAGTATTATCGAATTCCGTTCCGTTCAAAAGAGTGCCGATGTAATGAACGCTCACCTGATCGGTGGGTTTGGGAGAAACACCGTTCCCGGCGCGGAGAATTTTATACTGAAGTCCGCTCGGAAGCGTAATCACACCGCTGTCCGTTTTATTTTTTTCGAGGAATGCTTTTTGTTCGTCCAGCGCTTTTTTAGAATCTTCGAGGAGTTTCTTTTCCCGGTTGGTTTGAATCTCGAGCAGCAAACTGCGGAGCGCGGTTTCCGCTTCTTCGTCCGTTAAAAGCAGCGGTTTATTTTCCAGCTGATCGCGCATGGCTCGAATCAAAATTTCCGTATCGACTTTTGCTTCGGTGTTGGAGATGCTTTTTCCGAAATTCATTCCGATGGCATAGCTGTACTGAGCTTCGAGCGTTTCAAGGGTGTCTTTCGCCGGAGCGGCGGCAGGTTCTACCGCAGGTGCCGGAGCGCTGGAACAGGCTGCCAAAAAACAAATCGGCAAAAAGAGGGCGCAACACTTTATTAAATTCATATTTTATCCTCATTGAATTTTATCTCACTAATCTAGGAATAAATTCCATGCAAAAGCAAGTTTTGTTTCTTTTTTTACTGATTCTCGTTTCTTTGGCCGGCGCCGTGCCGCGGGAGAAAATCGAAATAGAAATCCCTTTGAATGTGGGCGTCGGTCCTGCTTTTTTCTGGATTCCGGGAGTTACCGGGCGGGTGTTTCACCCCGGGCTTCAAATTGAACCCTATGCGGTCATTACCCCCAAAGTCTTACAGGACAACAAAGAAAAAATCCCGATGAAATACCGGAAATTCCTGAAAACCAGAGAAGATATTCATTTGGCGCCGCTTTGGATGGCGCTGATTCCGAATTACATCGTTATCAGTCCGGGCTCGGAAAACGCGGTTTACGGCGGAATCTGGTCGCTTTTCAGCCTGTCCACCAACTTGTGGGAAGCCTCCCGCGCGAAAATTCAAGGGCAATTGATTCTCCCCACCCTCTCTTATCTATACACGCATTCCGAAGAAAACTATCCCTTGACCCAGCATCTTTTTGGAGTCGGAGCCATGCTCAGACTCTCGGCGAACTTCAAATTCAGCGAAAACTTTCTCGCAACCCTCGCCTACGCCCACGATTTCAAACTCCCGCTGCCGCTCAATACTTACAAAACCAATGAAAATGCCAAGCGAGACTGGATCCACACCGGTATTTTATCTCTCGTCTTTCATTTTCGCTTCCCGATCACGCAAGAGATATAAACTTTAAGGGCGTGCCCCGGCGCATTCCTATAAAACCGGCATGAAAACCGCGCCGGGTCGGGCTGTATTGCACTAAGACTGCCCGCCAAGTGCAACGGAGCCTCGCGGAACTAACGGAAATCCAAATCCTCTATTCCCTCAGAGAAGTTTCTATCTGAATTCCATTTCCTATAATCAAGTTTTTCATGCCCGAAGAATAAAGATTCCGCGAGTCTCCGCCCAAGGTCTTGTGGTCATTCACCGAAATGTTCGGGTTTTGAAATGGATTTTGTGCCGGACAAGGTAAATTTTCGCAGGAATACCGGTGGTATTTTTAACTACGTATGGCGCAACCGGTTGGCGGCGTACACTGGGAACGTTTTATACACTTGATTGAGCTACAGGGATGTGCTGAATCCATCAAAAGATAGGTATTGAACGGTTATGTGAATACGCCCTAATTGTCTTTGACACAACGAACCGAGAAACCGAAACTCTTATCGGTTTGGAATCCTTCTACATTGCCGCTGCCCGAACTCATGCGATAGCAGACGGCATAGATACCACCATAACTTGAAGCTGTCCACCAAGCACCCTCACGACCAACAGCAGTTTCAAAACTGCCGCCTGGCAAAGCATTGAAGCCGTAATCATCCGTGCCATCCCATGAAGGCGATTTCGCTTTTAACTTGGCTCCTGCAGTCGAAGAACCGCCGGCAAAATTTATCAGCATTCCCCATTCCTCATCATAGCTTGGCAAATGCCAGCCCGCAGGGCAAACCTCCGTAGCTGTTGCCCAATCGTAAAGCCGGCCGTAAGTGTCGCAACGGGAAGCATCATCACCATAACACCAACTGTTACCGGTTTTCGGAGCATAATTCAAATTTTCCGCCATCCAGGTTTGGCTACCGATTTTTACCCACCGGTAAAGTTTATCATCGCGGGTATCACAAAACTGTGTGGCAGGGCTATAAGTTTTGTCACCGCATTTGTCATAAATACTATTTCCGGCGCAGAATTGCGCAGCCGGGTCATAAAGAGTGTTACCGCATTTCGGCAAAATGATTCCGTCGGAACAACCTTCCGCGGCAAGATTGTACTCCTGCCCGCCGCATTTATCGTAAACACTATTTTCAACGCAAAATTGCGTAGCCGGATCATAAGGAACAATGCCGCACAATTCCGGTTCTTTACTGGAACTACTCTGTTCCATGCTACTGGAACTTTTTGCACTGCTTGAGCTTGAAATCACTGAACTGCTGGACACTTTTTCAGCGGAACTTGAACTTTCGGTTGTTGTGCTGCTTGAAGATTCTATTGCAGAAGAGGAGCTTTCTTCGGTAATTGAGCTACTGGAGATTTCATCACCGGAACTCGAACTTTCGGTTGTTTCACTGCTTGAAGATTCGGCATTAGAAGAAGAACTATTATCTGTTATCGAAGACGAACTGAATGTATTTTTACTGCTGCTGCTTAACGGGTCGCTTGAATCCCCGAGAGAACTGCTTGAGGAGTTAAGGACACTTGAACTGCTCGGATCGTCTGCTTCCATGGAACTGCTGCTTAATTCAATATCTTCGCCGCCGGTACTGCTGTCGCCGCCGCAGGCAGCAAGAAAGAGCGCTAATACTCCCGCGCCAAAGAGTGTGATTGCTTTTGTTGAAAAAATGCTCATAGATTACACCTTTGAGGTTGAAAAATCAAAAAAAAGATCGCTTAATATGCAGTTCAAATATACTTTCTTTTATTTGAGTTTTTTGAAACACGATATCATCTTAGTCGCATAACGGCCATATTTTGCTAAAAACAATCAATTTTATCGCTTTAAGTTTGCTCTATAGAAATGTATGACGTACGGGAATTGTTCTTCACCGGATCACCGCGCCATTACATGGCTTGTAATGACAACACAACCGATTGAATTTGGCTGATGCGCCGAATCCATCAAAAGACGGGCATTGAGCGTGAATGATCACAAGACCTAAGGGTCACCATCCCTCACGCATATTCCATTACCGCCAAATTGATTTAAAAACCATCTCAAAACTGATTAAATGTTCATATTCGAATTTATCGGTTGAGGTATTTCGTCTGTAAAAAGTGGGCCTGTAAACAATTCCGACACCAAAATTTTTTATAACTCGATAATAAACCGGGAAAATCAAACCCAATGCACTATGACTTTTACGACCGGTGCGATGAGAATCTTCACAAGATTTTTCAGAGGTTTCATCTAAGGTTTCGCCTTCAAAACAATTGGCATTCCATAAAATTCCGGCATAAGCAAAACCATAGCCTACCGTAAATTTTCCGATATGATGATTATTTGAAAGACTGATATGCCCTGATGCTACATTTTCATTAAAACTTCCGGGAGACGGATCGGAAGGCACCGGAATCGGCAAGAAAAAATCCATAACCCCCGAAATGCCTAAATTAATAAACGAATTTTCCAAATAGTAATAATCAAGTCCGACTGCCGACCCTATAAAACCGGTAATATGTTTTGTTTTTTCTCCATCCGGTTTTACATAAAAATTATTGACCCAAGGCAATGCGACATGTAAACCCCACCGGCCCGCTTTAGAATGTTTTTCCGAAAGCTCTTCAGCAACGGATGCACAAGGGATCATTAAAAAGAAAGTTATTAAAAGGCATATTCTTTTCACCATGAAAACAATATAAATACAAAATAATAAGAATCAACGGAAAAATACCGCATTATTTCCA
>JAISUZ010000055.1 GCA_031271785.1 Fibrobacter sp.
TATAATCCATCTACTTTAAATATCGCCGCCTGCGAGTAAGAGGAACTATCGCGGGCATTCCCTTTGGAGATAAACTTTAACCGGTAAGGCTGTACGGAAACATCCGCTTCCGTGAGGTAAACATTAAAGTTATGCGCGGTAGAAGCATCGGCGCGCAGTATAGTATCCAAATTAATGGGCTTTTTATTGCCGTCTTCAAACTGTTTAATAAGCGCGCCGACATCGGCGGCATGGTAACTCATCCAGGAACGCACGGCATCCAGCCCGGCTTGAGAAGCTTGCCCGGCTTCGGTTTGGAGCATACGCGAGGCAGAACTTCGATTGGTAGAATGGAGCCATTTATAAACGGCGGTAGCGGCAAGGGTTGCGACCAGCATAAAAAGCAACACCGTAATAAGCGAGATACCTTTTTGATTTCTGAAAGAGTAATGCTTTCGCATAAAGCCTCCGTTAAGGTGCCGCCGGTGCCGGCGCCTCTTGAATTCCGTTGTTTGGGGTCGGGATCACAAGCACGCTCCGCCCGACTTCGCCCCGTTTTGCAATGTCTAAATACAATTTGAATGCTTTTACATTTTGCTTTTCTTCCGGGGTTTCCGGATTGTAAAAATCGTCTTCCTCTGTATAAAATCCGTTATCGTTCACATAATCGTTCGAGGTATAATCAAAATCCGATTCTTCGGTAAAATGATAAACTTCATCCAGTTTACGTACCACTTTGAAGTTTTCAATTTTAATTTCTCCGCGGTGCGCCCGCGGAGAGAAAAACGCCGCCGTTATAGACAAGCAAACGTCATTGACCGCAACCGGCACGGAAAATTCCAAATAACGAATTTTGGTGTCAGCCTGGTCATCTCTTGCCTGAGGCGGATAGATTAAGAAATCCGGAATGGTGTCACGTTTACCGCCTGCTTTTTTGCGGAACCCTACCGCCAAATGATCTATTCCGGGCTGAAAATCCCGCATATAATCCTTGATGTTATCATTGAACCCTATATTAAAATGAACCGCATACGTTTCTTCGGGCCGGAATGTAAACGAATGACAATTGGCTTGCCAATTTGCGGATTTGGAACTGTCCGCCAAAAACACTTCGTAAGCGATCCATGACGTAGTAGCGCTTGCCGCCGGAATCCCGGCAGTGGTATCATAATTTGTTTTAAACCCTCTTAATGTGACAACGGTCGATGAATCCAAACCTGTTTGTTCCACTATTGCCAGTTTTGCTGTAAAAGGTCTATTATCATCGGTAATACTCCCTTCTTCCCGGCTGATAAAATTAAAACTGGGCTTTGTTTCATCATAAACCGGGAATAAAATTTCTTCGGCTTTTACAGAAACATTCCCGGCACCGGGAGCGGCAGGGAGCGACGGAGCCAAGGAAAAACGAATCACGCCGTCGGCCATAATCACATCTTTAGCGGCGGTATTTTCAGCGCCGCAATCATCGGCGGCAACGCCATCAAGTGTGGTACAAGTGCGGTGAAGTACGCCGTTATTCACAAACCAGCGTATTTGTTGTATGGCTTCGGCCTGTCCGCCTGCGCTGTATTTTACCTTATTAAAACGGATATCGTCAAACCGGCCGTACCGACCGGAGTCTGCAGCCGTACCGAATGCAAATGAAGAAGTATCTCCATTCTCAATATCCATATAAACCTTACTCCATTCACCCTCGGTAAGTTCCGTTTTAAATTCCCCCTCTCCGGTGGAATCATACCAAGATTTCGCACCCATCTGCGCTAAGTCTTCTTTAAGAAGCGCACTCACTCGGCTTGATTCTTCTGCGGATTTGAGCATACTTTGCGTGCGGATACGGAACCGGGTGGAATCTACAAAAGCTTGCCCGGCGACAATCACGATAACGCCGAGAATAGCCACATAAACCATGAGTTCAATAAGGGTAAAGCCTTTTTTCATCGGACAACTCCCGTCATACGGATCGATTGTGTGGATTGTTTGAACTTCCAGGAAACTCTCACATCCAAACGTTTGGCATAAAGGTGCGTTTCATTTTTAAAATGTGAAGTTTCGGTAGATTCGTAATCGGTATCGTCCGAGATTGTGACCTCGGCAGTATAATCTTCAGTGACATCGTAAGGAACAGGCCCCGGCGAACCTTTCCAGGTGCGGGACTTGGGGAATGTGCAAACCACAAGTCCCCCGGTTTCATTACAATTTTTGGGCGGACACTCAATAGCTTCGGTACTCTCATCTTCTTCACATGGCTCTCCGAGGAGCGCCGCATTCGAAAGAGAGGCAAGCCCCAGTGCAGAAAGGGAATCAATCATTTCTTGAGCTACCGCGACAGCGCCGTCACGGGCACGCACGCGCAGTAAACTTTCGCGGTTACCGCTTTGGAGGTTGAGGAGCGCAACCAGCAAAAAACCGAGAATCACAGCGGAAACAAGAACTTCGACAATACCAAAACCGCCGCGGATTTTCCGGGTATTAACCCGTTTTGTGTTTAAAGAGATTCCCATAACGTTCCTCCGTTCCGGGAAAATTGAGCTTTGAAACGGTTATCCGAGTTGGATTTACTCGCTGCCGCCCAGCGACTGGTGTTGCCGTATTGAACGGTGAAATGCCCTTCCGTATGATAAGCGCTGAGCCCGATACGCGGCTGAACAGCAACAACGGCATCATTCCAATTGCTTCCGGCCAAACCGGATTCTTTTGCTGTTTTCAAAGCAAGAGGCGAACCGAAGGTAATAAAGTCCACCGGGGTGCCGCCGTCCGGAATAGTACATGTTTCTTTCCCACCGGTACCTACGCTAATAGTGCCGCGATAAGCGAGCAGTTCATTACCCGCCCCCTTTTTAATACAAAGCGGCGCGTTAAATTGACGGGCTTTTGCTTCGACACGCTCGGCAAACGCGGCCAAGTTGACGGCGGCATCGCGGGCGCGATTATCCAAAACGGCATTCCGGAAAGAAACGACACCTGCAGCAGAAAGAATTCCGATGATCGTAACCACCGTGAGAAGTTCAATTAGAGTAAAACCACGTTTGGCAGACGCGACTACAACAGCATTATTTTTCGGAGCGAGAATCATGTTTGATCTCCGGCGATTTTGCAAATTTCATTAAGGCACTATTTCAGTATAAATTTAATCTTTTTTGGGGTAAAAAGGATTATTTTTTGCCGCATCGAAGGGAAATTCGGCTTGAGTCCCGGAGATGAAAAAACACATGATAAACGGCACACCGCATTCCCTGCGTTTTTATGCAGTCAGGACAATCGCGAAGACAGGCTTTGTCCGGGGGGACGATGGTATGTTCTTCGTGATTTCAATGTTAGCGTATCCTGATGTCCATTCCCATGATTGCAATTCCCGTTTTTTATCCCTAAGCGCGGTTCTCAATGCTCCGAGACAAATTTTTAGGCCGGAAGCCGCTCCAATTTGTCGCGGAGCGTTGGAATCGCGCAAAAGTGCGTGAGGGATAGTAACCCGAAGGGCGGAGACGCGCGAGTCACTTGACCGAAGTAATCGGTAAGCGCGGCTCCGTTTTCGGAGCGGAGATTCGCGAAGCGGGAGCCGCCCGAAAATATAGCCCGACCCGCGCGAAGCGCGGGGCACGCCCGGAACTTGTGCTTCACCGAACACCGGTTTTCGTTTCCCTTTTTTATTTTATAATTTAAGGGCTCACTTTTTTCAGGGTTATTATGCGGATTTTTCTTACCGGCGGCACCGGGTTTATCGGACACTATGTAGCGCAAAAATTGCTGAATGACGGGCACGAACTTACGATTCTCGCGCGCAATCCTCAAAAAATTCCTTCTCTCGCGCAAAACGCCGCGGTTAAAATGATTCCGGGGACCATTCACGATGCCGGGGTGATTGAAAAAAATCTTGCGGGCTGCGAGGCTTGTATTCACCTGGCTCTCGGCTGGGGAGAGACTCCCGTTTCCATGCTTGAAAACGATACGCGCGTGACCGTTTTTCTTTTGGAGCAAGCGGCGAAAGCGGGCTGCGGAAAATTTATCTATACGTCAAGCACCGCCGCCATGGGAAAAATGCGCCCGGTGATGGCGGAAACCACAAGCAACGCTCCTATCGATCTTTACGGCGCCACCAAAGCCGCCGGGGAAGCGTTCGTGCTTGGTTTTAAGAAAGGTTACGGAACGCACTTTCCGCAAGTGGAAATGAATCGCAACATTATCCGCCCGGGTTATACTTTCGGGAATCCGGCGTGGCCCGACGGAGTTTCTCAGCCCGACCGCCGTTTTCTGGATATGGCGAAAGCCGTGAAGGAAAACCGCGATATCCGCATTATCAAAAACGACGGGACGCAATTTATTCATGCTTCGCAGCAAGCGGAAATTTACGCGAAGCTTCTCCATTCCGATTGCAACGAAGAGGTGTTTCTGGGGCTCAGCGAAAACTGGATCGGCTGGAAAGAAATCGCAGAAAAAATGATTGCTCTTACGCCGGGTACCCGCTCAAAAATTATTGAGGAGGATCTCGGCTGGGCGGATCAACCGATCCTTTTCTCCGTGAATAAAATTAACGATCATTTTGGGCTTCGTTTTAACAGTTACGAGTTTCTGGATGGACATGTTTTATGGTGTTTGAGCAAGGTTTAGCCGGGCGGGTTTAGGGCTTGCGGCAGTTTCCGGTTTGTTTCTTTAATTCCGCAAAATCAAGCGTTTTCCAGTATTTCCACGGTTCCCTGTTCTCCGTCCATGCGAATCCGCATTCCGTTTTGCAGTTGTTTGGTTAGGCCTGCTATGCCGACAATGGTGGGGACTCCCATTTCACGGGCGACAATGGCGGAGTGGCTGAGCAATCCGCCGCGTTCTACGAGAAGTCCGCTGATGGAGGGGTAAAGAGGGATCCAGCCGGGGTCGGTGCGCTGGGTGACAAGGATTTCCCCCTGCAAGCGCATGTCGTCGCCGGGTTGCAAGACAATTTTGACGATTCCTTCTACAATGCCCGCGCTGCAGCCTTTTCCCCGCAGATGACCGTCTTGGATTTGTGTTTCGCGTGGAGTTTGCAAGCGGTTGTTCCAATACACCGGTCCGCGCGTTATGAAACGGGGGTCGGGTTCCTGATCCTGATAACGCCGGTATTCGTCTTGCCGCAATTGAACGAGTTTCTTTAAGTCCTGAACGGTATTGGTTCCTTCCAAGGCACCTTTCAGGTCATCGAGGGTGAGATAAAATACATCGCTGTCCTGTTTCAATATGCCGCGGTTGGTAAGGTCTGCGCCCATGTTCCAAAACATTCGGCGAACTATGCCGTACACGCGGGTTCGGCAAAAGCGGGTGTTTTCGCGGTTGCGCACGGCTTTGCGCGCGTGGTGCAGGCTGAATTCGAATATCCGTTTTTTGATGCCGCGCAAGTTTTGCCGCATCCGTTTTTCGGCGTTGCTGCGGATTTCGTGTTCGTGCGCGTCCATGCTTTTCAAATCGGTGCGTCCGTTGCGCAGCAGGTTGGTGAGGAATATAAAGAGAGGCGCGGTATCCTGATGCAAGTCTTTTTGTTCCAGTTTCATTTCCGACATGCAGCGGAATCCGTACCGATAAATGTACCGTTCCGCGCGTTCCAGAAATTCACCGTATTCGGATTGCCGCAATGTTTCCATGGCGCGTTCCGGTTCCGTTTCCAGTAAGAGTTTTTCCAGTCCGGGCGTGGTATGAGCGAGGTTTGCCATGCGGACGAGTTCACGTGTCGGTTCCGCGGATTCGAGGTTTCCGTCGCCGGCCATCAGGTCGTTGGGGAATGTTTCGCCGAGTTCTTTGAGCCAGGCCGATGCGAGTTTCCGAAAAATGCCGAAATGAACCATACAGAGGTAGTCGTTGATGATGGGCGCTTTCCAGTGCCAAAGCATGATGCGTTCCAGTTCGTAGTAATGCTGAAGGATTTCTTCGGCGGGCATTTCCCGGAAATCCATGCCGTTCCATTTTTCGTAATGCTTGTAGAAGTAGGCGAGGAATTTATTTACAACGCTTTGAATGCGGAAATGGTAACCTAAAAAACGGAAACCGGTCACCATACGGTTGAGTTTTCCGCGCAGGCTTTGGTGAAAAGCGGGCGGGCGAATGCGTTCGGCGATTTCGTTTTCCAGGCTGTGCGCGGTGCCCATCATGGTTTCCATGAATGCACGGTTGTGTTTATAGCCCGGCAAAATGCTCGTTAGTTTATACCAATTAAGCAGGTTGTAATAAACACGCCCGTTGATTAAGCCGAGCATGTTACCGAGCCAGGGATCCATTGCGCGGATATCTTTGTGCCGCACTCCCAATACTTCGCAAAACTGTACATATACATAGTGGTACATGTAGCGGGCAAATGTGAATGTTAACGGGAGCGTTAAGCCGCCGTAACTTTCGACAATATTGGAATTATCCCAAATATGCAGACGCCCGCGGGAAGAGACTATTTCGGTAGTGACGGGGCGCGCCTGCAAAAGCCAGGCTTTGCCTTGCGAATCCGTGGCCCATTCGATATCCATGGGCTTTTGGTAAACCGCGTCGATTTTACGGGCGAGTTCCCAAAGTTCCCGTACCTGCTGCGGATTTAACACCGCCGCATTTTCTTCACCGGGAGCCTTTTCATGATGCAGTACGCCGCCGGTTTCCGGTTCCAGTTCCCAAATGTCCGGATCCAGAGCGCCGGAAACATAGCCTTCTCCAAGGCCGGGAACGGCGTGCAGCAAGTAGCGTTCCGCATTTTTCCGGACAGGGTCGCAGGTGAAAAGTACGCCGCTCGCTTTGGCGGGAACCATTTCCTGAAAGATAACGCACAGCGCGGTTTTTTGAGGAGCGAGCCCCGCGTGACGGCGGTATTCGAAAGAGCGGTCGGTATAGGCCGACGCCCAGCAACGGCGTATCGCATCGCATAATTCGCTTTCCCCCACCACATTCAAATAAGTATTGAACTGCCCGGCGAAGGAATGCTGTGCCGAGTCTTCTTCAATGCCGCTGCTGCGCACGGAAATCGCATCCGCTGCAAGGCGTGAGCGCAACCGGCGAATCCACTCCAGTAATTCTGGAGAAAAGGGGGTGGCTAAAAACAGCGCTTCGATTTGTTTTTCCACGCTGGCGCCGTTCATGCCCTGAGTGATCAGCGCGTCCCATTGCGCGGCTCCGTTTCCGGAGTTTAAGAAATCCGTGAATGCGGCAGGTTCCAAAGCGACCCAGGCGGGAACAGGCAAGCCCTTACGCTCCATTTTCCAGAGGTGCCATGTTTTTCCGCCGCCATAACGGCGTACAAAATTTTCCGAGGTTTTGCTGTCAATGGATAACATGAAGAACCCCCACGCAAAGAATAAGTAAGATACTGATACTGCTCACCGCGCGATACTTTTTTGCGGCGGCGGCGGTGTTCCGGACAATATAGGCGACTCCTGCAATAAGCAAACCGGCAAGAATGGCGCCGCCCAGTAACCATTGAAATTTGTAATAAGGATAAGCGTAACCCATGGCGGCAAGACCGAGCAGGCTTTGGGATAAGTTCAAAAGCACGGCTCCTCTGCGACCCCAGATTTTGGAATAGCTGTCCACGCCGGGCTGTTCTTCGGTTTGTGCAAATGTTTTACGTCCGAATTCAAAGACATTGAAAACGCCGAAACAACCGGCGGCAAAAATCCAATAACGGCTTTCCAGTTGCCAGGGTAATTGCTTCAGCAACCATGCGCTGCATAAAGCGGAGAGTAAAATCATCACCACGGTGTGGCAGACGGCGTAGGTGGTGAGGCGCGGGCGGAGAATTTTTCCGATAAAGAATTCTTTATACATGAGTAATGAGTAGCATTGCGCGGGCAATAAAACCGCTAAAGCCACAGGGTTTACAATACCGGTCAGCGCAAGCTCAAAGCCAAACAACAGGAGAATCACCCGTTGCAAATCACGTACTTTTAATACTCCGCGTGGCAACGGGCGAGCCGGATTCTTTTCGCAGTCCGTCGCAAAATCCTTGATTTCATCAAACAGGCGCATACGGAAAAAGAAAGAAAGCAACACGAAAAAAAGAGCGGTCAGCGATCCGAATTTCGTGACGGAAAATTCTGCCAAAGTAACATGAGCGAAAAGCAGCGCGAGAATCAGCGGCAAATGGGTGTGCAGAGGAAAGCGTTCCCGCTGAAAAATACGCCAGTTAATCAGCATGGCTTTTCCCTTGCCGCAACAGCGTTTCCCGGAGTTCATGATATTGCACTTTGGAGTGGTGGCGCGCGTCCATGGGAATCTCCGGCACAAATACGATATGGTCGTACAGGATTCCGTTCTTGGAGAGAATGCGCCGGACCTCGCTCCGGCAAGTTTCCTCATCCGGCGCGCCGGATTTCGTTTGCAAAACACACCAGCACGCCTCATAATCTCTATCCTGAGGCATTCCTAAAAACGCCGCTTTTTCCACAAAAGGCAGTTTACGCAATACCATTTCCGCACGTACCGGATACCGGTAACCGGAAATATGCCGAATGACATTATGAACGCGCCCCACCAGCCAAAGATTACCGGCTTTATCCAAATAACCGAGGTCTCCGGTACGGTGCCACACATTGCCCTGACCGTCAATAATTTTGGCGCGCCGTACCGCTTCGGGATCCCGAAAATAGCTGCGGCAAACGTGTTCTCCGCTGACTACCAATTCCCCGACTTCTCCGGTTTGCACTTCCAAAGGTTCCCATTCTTCGTCTTTTGATAACGATGCCGGAATTTCTCCGATCTTCAGGAATTTTGCCTGCAAGCCCGGATCCAAACGGCCGACATTCACTCCCGCGTCCACCCATTCCGGGTCGCTTTCCGCACGGGACGGAAACGAGAGCAATTCCCGGGCCGAGATGTGCGCGATCGGTTCTACCTCGGTAGAACCATACAGAACAAGAATTTCCGCATTCGGCGCTACTTTTTGCATAGTCCGCAATTCATCGCGGGAAACCGGAGCGCCGCCGGTTACTAAACGCCGAATATTATCCAAAGTGATTCCCCGCCGCTCACAATAAGCTCCCATTTCTCGAAAGAGCCACGGCGACAAAGTAGCGCAAGTGACGGATTCGGTACGGAACTGTTCCAAAAGCGTTGCCGCATCTGTGGCGGCGGGCTGAGCCAAATTGATGGCGGGAAGCACAGTGCGCACACCGGAGGCGATATTGTTGAGAGAAAAAATGGGAAACACCGGAAGATCGGCATCATCCGGCGTATAAACAAGGTGGTGGCTAAGCGCATAATGCTGGGCCGCTAAAAAGCGATGAGTGCGGTCGGCGCCTTTCGGGCGGCCGGAACTCCCCGTGGTGAAAGTAATCAGCGCGGAATCTTCCTGGGCGACAGGCTCCGTTTCACGTTCTTCCGGAGTCTGCATCAGGGATTCCAAGCGCACGGCTCCGGGAACGTCCCCTCCGTAAACAATGCGCACCGGCAACTCGCGAAGAACTTCGGTTTGCTCCATCAACGCGAAAGCCTGAGGAAAACTAATCACTCCCTTGGGAAGCGCAATCTCCGCACTCACTCCCAATTCGTCCCGGCGAGCCCAGCCATCCAAAAACACGGGAACAGCACCCAAATGTTCCAACGCGAACATGGCGATATACAGCGGAGGAGTCATGGGTAAAAATACCAGAATACGATCTCCTTTGCGAATACCCGAATTTTCAAATCCTTGAGCCGTTTTGCGAATCAACGTCCAAAGCGTAACGGCATCCATGTGATCGTGCCGCCGGGTTTCGGGGTTCATCCGGCTGAGCAAAACACGATGCGGATCCCGATTAACCAGATCGCGCAAAAACTCCGTGACATTGTTACGGATATCACTGCCGGGAACATAACCGATACGATTCATAAATTCTCCATCAATTCTTTCAACGCTTTCACACATTCTTTTCCGTGAGTCCAAGGCAGAGCGTGTCCCGCCTGAGGAATAACGGTTAGGCATTTCAGCCGGGGCCGCAGCGCTTCCGCCATAAACAGAGCTTTATCGCAGCCTCCCGCAATGGCATGAACCGGAACCTGTAAACTTTGCGCCAGAAACTCCGCCTCGGCCATGGAATGAGCCGGTGAAAGCAACGCCGAACGCAATACGGAAGGCTGCGCGTAAATATTTTCGAGAGCCCCGTAAGCCTCGGGAATCTCTTCGGGAAACGCCGTCTCCCGCAACATTTTCCGGATACGCTCAGGACCAACCTTGCGAAGCAAAAAAGTTCCGAGTACCGGAATATGTAACAAAACCCGCAACAGAGGAGAGATTCGATTACCCCAATGCGGAGCGATCAAAAGCACTCCTGCGGCGGGGTATTGCAAAGCATACCGCATGGCATTCCGGCAACCGCGGGAATAACCGACACAAACCGGAATTTTTCCGCGCCCGGCAATCACCGCCTCTTCCATAGAAGCCACGCCGTAAATCTGCAAATCGCAGCTTGATTCTCCGGCGGCGTTCCGGAGAATTTCCAAATCCGCTGCCGTTCCGGGCATACCGCAAAAAGCGAGAACCGGGAAAGTCATAACTTCCACCCCTCACGGCGCCACGCTCTGAATTCCGCCCATGACGGCGTTCTATACCAGTGACCGGAAATATCCGGTTTGGGCAAAGCCGGCGGAAAAGCATCATAATCCCGCAACCATTCCAAGAACTTCCGGACCGCTTGCGCTTCACAAAGACAGGATTGTTTTAAGTAAGTCCAATAATTTTTTCCGCAAGCCATCGCATCGGCGACTTCGGTTCTGGAAAACACCGCGCCGCCATCCACAACCGGAGTCATTTTGTGCAAAGAAAAACCGCCTTGCTTCCCCTGAAGTAAAAGACGTAAATCGCACATGGTCCCGCGGGTTTCGGGCAAAAGCCCGTGGTGAATATTCACCGCGCCCAAACGCGGAATCTGCAAAAGCTCCGGTTTCAGAATACAGCGTGTGCGCGCATGCAAAAGCAGATCAGGCTGCAGATTTTGCACCCATTGCAAACAAGTTTCCGAATGAGGATTGGAGGTTTTGAAAACGGGGATTCCGTACTTTTTTGCAATACGGATTTTAGGATCGCTCTTAAACCAGTGACCGGTCAAAGCCGCGCCCAAACGCTTCGCGCCGGCAACAAGAAGTTTCAAGCCCTGCATGAACACGGTAAAATTCCGATTATCAAACACGAGAATACCGGCAATGCGGCAACCCGGAATCCGGAAACATTCTTCCACCAGTCCGCGATAATTACCGGGAGCATAAGTGACGCGGGAAACCATCAGGACAATATTCATATCAACCCTGCAGTTTCAGGCAAAACCAGGCATAAATAAAGAACACCAGGCAGGCAACCATCAGAGTCACCAAAAAAGCAACGCGCATTTTCCCGATGGGCGTCCAATTCGGATGGCGGTAAAAAAGCCATGTAGTCGTAAAGCGATCGGCGAAAAGAATACCGGACATGTAAAGAAAAACCGGTAATGGTTTTCGTAACTGCGCATAAAAGAACATTTGAGGCACAAACAAAAGCAATGTTATCCATAAGGTACGCAAGCCGGCATATTTCAGCACCGTTACCGACCAGGGCGTTGTTTGACGATACACGCGGCTCCGGACAAAACCCCATCCGATGGCAAGCATCGCCCCAAGAGTAAACAGAAAGGGAAGTATCTTGATATATTCATAGCGCGAAGGAATTAAATTACCCACAATCACCCAAATCGCCGTAGCTCCCAAAGAATATAACACCGCTCGAATTTGAAATTTCCGTTCCAAATGCCTTTCACGAATCACACCGCTGAAATTGAATAACAGCATAGCGGTAAGCACGGGAATCCCCCAATTCCATTCCAGCAAACGCGAAGAGGAATACAAAAGCAACCCGACCCCGGCAATGGCGGTGGGCTCCAGTTTACGTTTAGGCAAAAGAACCAACAAAGAAATGATCACAGCAGCGGTGAGAGAAATTAAATCCGTCAATATCACTTCGGTACTTTTAATGACGATTTTCCACAGCAAATAAAAAGTACCGATCGGAATCCAGAAATTATCGGCGCCCCGTGTGGAAATCGCTTCGAAAAGCGTAGCGAGAAAAGCAACCCAAAAAGCAACCAGCACGGAATTAAGGCGGCTGATATCGGTTCCGAGCAACAGACTCACATGAACAATCAAATAACAGGAAAGGAAAAACATAGCGGAACCTTCCAGGCTCTTCCGCTCGCCTTCCACATGATACTGATTAAAACCGTAACGCACCCCCACCAAAGCAGCCACCGTATCCGAAGTAGAAAGTACGGCGATCGCGATAAAATAATAAAGCGGCTGACCGACAAGCCAGGAAAACAGAAAAGTCAAATAGGTCGCCAAAGGAAAATAAATCGCGCCGTAACTCTTTCTCTCCACAGAATGAACAGCCTTAAGAAGCCCGAGCGATTGAGTAACAAGCATCAGCGCCACAAAAAGAATACAAAGAATCAGAACCGACCAATGACTGGAAAACAGAAAACCGAAACTCAGCGAGATAAAACCCGAACCCAGATGAACCAGCTTGCGCGTATATTCTACCGGAACCTTACCAAAAATAAACCAGAGTTCCGCAGCAAGCATCAGCACAAAAATAGCGCCGATAACCCATAAGAGATGCAACCCGTCGGATAGAGGAATCATAACGCCTCATCCACGTGGAAAGCGGAATAAAAAAAAGCCCGGTCTTTATTAAAAAGCGATTGCGAAAGTTGAGGCATCGCCCGAACGCGCGCGGAAACGCCGGAAGCCATGGAACGGGGAACCAGCATATTCCAGTAGGCGAAACGGCTTGCCGGAGCGGCGCTATCCAACAAACAGCCGCCTGTCTGCCGAAACAAAGACTCATCCATATATTCGAAAATATCGGAAAGATTATAACCGCTTACCTCCGCCGATTTTCCGGCGAGAGCGCCGTCAATCGATCCCAAATGACTGTGCAGAGCGCCGAGATTCGCTTTAACGGCGGTAAAATTCCGGGGCTCGAGATAAGGCGGCAAAGAGACAAAATTCCCCGAAACAATATATTGTAGCCAGGGATTTTCCGAACCCGGGAGATTGCGGAGCGCAAACTCGGTACGCTTTAAAATACGATCCGCCACAGAACCCTCCACAAAACGGAAAAACTCCGGATCGCGCCCCATAATCCCCATCACCTTACGGGAAAAGAAAAGGCGAAAAAGCAAACGCCAACGCCGGTTATTCCAAACGGAATCATAAAACAACGCCTGTGCTTCGGCGGAGTCAAAGGAAATCAGTCTATTACATTTATTTTTTCCGTGAATCAGCGGCAAAATCCATCGGCGGAAAGCCTGAAAATAACGCTCAAATTTACCCGCATGAATCACCCCGTTCCGGACATCCGGAAGACGCGCATCCCAAAACCCGCGGGAAGACCCGGGAATACGGGAACGCAGCAGAGAATAAAACTTTTCCCGTTCATCCGGCAACCCTCGAAACCCGAGGAAAATCAAAACATCTTCCCTCTCCAGCTCTTGAATCGCAGCGCGGCGAATATCGAGACAAGCGATTTGCGCCGGATTCAAATCAACGGCAAGAACCTCGCTTGGGTCGAGCGCAAGCAACGCCAAAGCATTATCCCCGGAAGAACAGATAGACACCATCCGTTTCCCACGAAGCGGCGCAAAAGCCTCCAAAAGCAACGAACCGTCCTCCCAAACATTCGCATAACGAATAGAGTCAAAAGAAGCCCGGTTTTGGATAGGAAGAGGATTTGCCATAAAAAATTAAATATCTAAAAATAAAACCCAAAAATAGTAAAAGGCATAAACTTAAAGTAGTCATTTCGATTCAAACAAAAATGAATATCACGATTTCAGCGACAAGCGGTTCAAAAGAACGCCTTAACGGCCGCCTGCGGCATCATCAAAAATCGCTCTCCCTGAAAACTTTATTTTTTTTGGAGGGGGAAGAATCCCCCTCGCTTCAACCGGCGTTAATCGCGCCGTCATTTCCGGCTTCCTTCGGTCGCCGGCCGTCGCGCGCCGTTTTGCGCTACCCCCTTGAATCCATGATCTTCGAATATGAAAAACGGGGAATAGGAAAATGGGACAAGGGATAAGGGATCTCCTACCCCATATATCCTACGAAGAACATACCAAATTTCTACGAAATTTGCCGAAAATCTCCTCATATTTTTAATTTCACCCTTGCTTTTCCGGAATTTTAAAATTTTTAACTACCTTTTTTGGAACCCTCTTTTCAAAGGTAATTACTATGAAAAAACAACTCCTCGCCGAATTCTTCGGCACATTCTGGCTCGTTTTAGGCGGATGCGGAAGCGCGGTACTTGCAGCAGACCGCATTGGAATTTTGGGTGTCGCCCTCGCTTTCGGCTTAACCGTCTTAACCATGGTTTACGCTGTCGGGCATATTTCCGGCGGGCATTTCAACCCGGCGGTAACATTCGGTTTATGGGCCGGCGGAAGATTCAGCGGCAAAGCCGTTATCCCGTACATTCTCTCGCAAATTGTAGGCGCCATCCTCGCGGCGGCAATTCTTTTCGCGATTGTGAAAGGCTCAGCCTCAGTCGCTATCGGTGATTTTGCCGCAAACGGTTACGGAGCGCACTCGCCGAAAGGTTTCGGAATATGCGCCGCGATCATTACCGAATTTGTAATGACGTTTATGTTCTTGTTCATCATCCTCGGCGCCACGGATAAAAAAGCATCCGCCGGCTTTGCCGGGCTTGCCATCGGGCTCGGCTTAACGCTCATTCACTTAATCAGCATTCCGGTAACGAACACTTCCGTAAACCCGGCACGCAGCATCAGTCAGGCGCTCTTTGCCGAAGGCGGCTGGGCTTTAGGACAACTCTGGCTCTTTATTCTTGTTCCGATTGTGGGCGGAATTTGCGCAGGCGTAGTCTATAAGTTATTAAGAACAACCGAAGAAGTATAAACAACACGATTTCGTTTTAAATCCCCTCGCCGGTATTTGGCGAGGGGATTTTT
>JAISUZ010000110.1 GCA_031271785.1 Fibrobacter sp.
TGGATCTATGACTTTGTGCCCGGGAATGTGGGGTATTGGTATCAGGAAATCTCGTGTAATATTGAACTTTCCTCAAGTTCCTCAGTCATCGAGTCCAGTTCTTCCGTTGGCGGTGAAGCGGTTTGTTCCGAGCATCCGTTCCCCAGTGTTCCGGATAATCCATTAGGCGTATGCTTTCGGAAAGACGGTAGGTGTTATAAATGCAATCCCGATCGCAAAGGCGAATGCAGTCAGCACTGGCTTTGGATTTACGACTTTATCCCCAGTAATGTGGGATATTGGTATAAGGAAATTGCCTGCGGAAGTGATGGGACTTTCTATTGTTCTGAGGAGTTTTATGCAAACAGCGTACTTCGAAAGAGTTTTGACGGTTTCGAGAATAATTCGGCAAACCAACTTGACGAATTTGAATTCCAGCCGGCGCCGAGCCGTTATTACGACGCTCTCGGCAGGAGAACGGCAAAGCAACCTGAAATCAGGCGGCCGTTATTTTGGAAGAGAAACAAAAAGTCTGCCGGTTATCAGGGGCAGAGTTCCTTTAATGATTTCTCGAGAATTTATCCGTTAGAGGTTGATTTCGATTCTATCGGCTTCAAAGTAGAACCGGAAGACGGTACTCTTCATGGTTATGCACTTGCCTGGCACGAATTTTATGTGAAATTCAGGCTGATAGAACAATCCAGACTGGAGGAATTGAATTTCTGTACCTGCCGCCCCGGGCGAAGTATCCCTCTTATGATGGAGATGCAGGTAAATATGACTACTGTGATAAGAGAGGTGGTTGATCATGGTGATCCTGTTTTAGCGGCTCATGAAAAGTGGCATGTTGAAAAGTATAAAAGCGATGGAGAATTCACTTTGCCCTCTTCGGCTTGGGTGGATTACTGCGATCAGCCTGCGGTTTGTCGAGCGATTGCCGCTGAAGCGAAGTCTCTTTTTGAGCCGAGACTCCGGGCTTTATTAGGAGCTCAAAATGCCTGGGACGATGAAGACCCCAATAATATTTCCAAGGAGCGTATTCCTGTGGATTCGATAATAAATGGTATGTATCGTGAAGTGGATTTTGAGTTGAGAGACTGTATTAATTGGGTGTATGAACAGGACGGCGAATACAAGCCGGTGGAATGATTATGAAAATTCCGATATCAATCCTGATATTTGTCTGTGGTCTTACAATGGCTTCCGAGCTGGCTCCATTTGAGGAAAGAAGAATCTCGTTTCTTTGTATTCAAGGTAATAAATTAATAGAAGTGGATAAGTTGAAAAATCAGAAGACTTATAGAGTTATTCATTTGCCGGAAGATTTTCAGCAATGCAAATGGTCCGTTCCGAGTGTCAATGCGTCGCTTTTATTGTCCGATGGTGCCAGTGGGCATGCTGGTTATATTACGACAAGGATAAGACATTGGGAAAAAGATCGGTATGACAGCGTGAGGTTTTTCGATATTGATGATTTTGAACTCTCTCAATCACCGCTTCCGACTTTAGCACCCAAAAGACCTCTAAAAAGAATAATTCATGAATCTATTGGTGATACCTTAATCGTTGTTATTAATGCTTCTGTTTATTGTCCCGCTAAAAATAGAAATAGGACTTATTCATTCAATTATCCCGCGATGATTATCGGTAAATGTTACGAGAAATCAAAGCCTCCAAAGGATCTTTTATTGGATAGGGAACAGAAGAATTATTAATTCCGGATTGCGTTACGTTTGTTCGGAACGGCGCGGGAGTAACGTGAAACAAATGAAGCGTTTTGCTTTGATTCGGTTTTGTCATGAGATCCCGTATTCCTCGCGTTTTTACGCAGTCAAGGCTATCGTGAGGACAGGCTCTGTGTTATCGCGAACACGGAATGTATCCCTTTGTCATCACAAGCCACATAGTGGCGTGGTGATCCGGTGAGGAACAATCCGTGTTTGGATGGTCATGGGCAATGCCCTCGCCTGGACTGTCGCGCCTTCGGCTTGCAGTGACAGAAACCGGTTTTTTCGACCCCTGCCATCGTTATTCTATTCCCCATTCCCTTATCCCTGACTTTCATACCTGCTTGCAGGAATCCCAAAACTTTCATGGCCGCGGTTCTTTTATTAAATTATATTTCGGATTAAAGCGGAGGTTTTATGAAGTATTTGTTCAGATTTTTGATGGTTGGACTTTTTGCGGCAGCTTTTGTTTTTGCGCAAAACGAGTCGTTCGGCGGAATCGGTATTTCGATTCTTGCTGTTTCCGATGGGGCTTTGGTGGTGGAAGTGATTCCGGGGACGCCTGCGGAAAAATCCGGGCTTGAGGCAAATGACCGCATTACGGCGGTTGATAAAATTTCTCTCGCCGGGAAATCGACGGATCAGGCGAAGGAACTTTTGCGCGGGACTTCCGGTAAGCCGGTGGAAATTGCCGTGACTCGCGGGAAAGAGTCGTTGAGTTTTACGCTGGTGCGCGTTGGTTTTTCCGTGAAAGAGATGGATCAGGCCCGCGTGGAATCCTGGTTCGGCGATCAGCAAAAGAACTTTTCGAAAGAGGAACTTGAGCTTGTGGCCGCTCAGGGCGAAGGTAAGGATTACGCTCTTGTAGGAGTTCTTCAAAACGGCAGAAATGTTTCTTCCGATGTTTCCGTTTCCGCAGCGAATTTGAGCAGCGTTTTTGTTCAAACGGAAAAGGATCCGGATTTTAAAATGTCGCCGAAAGTAACTCCGGCGGCTTCTTCCGTGCTGAAAACTTTTAACCGGAAACATATTGCGTTTGAGCTTTTCCAAGACGGCGCGGCCGCGGTGAAGGTGTTTGATATGCAAGGCGAAATGGTCGCGGACCTCGCGAAAGAATCGGCGTTAAAAGGTTTCAATTCGGTTTCCTGGAACGCGGAAAAACTTTCCGGCGGGCGTTATATTGTAAAAATCGAACAGAACGGCGCGGTCTCCGGATTCAACGTTCTTTTGAAATAATGTCCGGCATTTCTTTCTATAATTGAAATCCTGTGTCTTCACTCGGGTTTCATAAACTTTTTATTCCGTTTTTCTTCTTCTTGTCGATACTTCTTGTCCCGGCGGCGGGGCAAGAATTGGTTCGCTTTGAGCTTGAGGAACGTCCCGATTCTATTCCGAAAGATACGCTTCAAAATGACGGCTGGTTTTCCGGCGGAGACGCTTCCGCTCCCGATACGATTGAGTACCGGGCGGTGGATTTGCAGTACGATGTGGCGGCCACTACTTTTAATTTGAATAATAAAGCGCAGCTTTCTTACCGGACGGTGTCGCTCGATTCGGATACGATTCTTTATAATCAGGAAGCGGGGATTTTAATCGCTTCGGGCGATCCGATTCTGCAGCAAAGCGGGAATGCTTCGCTTGCGGGTTACCGCATGAAATACAATATGAATACGCAGGTGGGGGAGGTTTATTATGCGACGACTTATCAGGATAATCAAAAGCTGAACGGTATGGAAGTGCGGCGTTTGCCCGACACGCGCATGTTGATTGCCCGCGGTGATTTCAGTACTTGCGATGATACCACGCATCAGCACTATTATTTTTACGGGCGGCGCATGGTGGTGGAGCCCGGTGAGATGGTGACGGTGCGCCCTGTGGTTTTGAACATTGCCGATGTGCCGGTGGCGGTGCTTCCGATGATGGTTGCGCCTCTTAAAAGCGGGCGCCGCTCGGGTATTTTGGTACCGCGTTTCGGCGGCGATCAGGTGCAGGGTTTTTATTTGAGTAACGTTGGGTTTTACTATGCGCCGAACGATTATTGGGACGCCACGCTTAAAGGCGATATTATGGAAGGTTCGCAGGCGAGTTTTGAAAAGACGACTCTCGGGGCTGAAGTGCGTTATAAAAAGCGGTACCTTCTGGATGGAAACATTGCGTTCACCAGTTATTTGCAGGAATTCAGCCTCGCGAACAGCGGTTATGACATTTCTTTTGCGCATAACCAAAACCTGACTCCCGATGCGCGGCACACTTTAAGCGGTTCGGGTTCTTTTGTTTCGAACCGCACGCTCCGCCAGGATAACGCTCTCGATGCCGAAACCATTTTGGATCAGCAGGCGAACGCGCAAATGACTTACGCCGGTAAATTCGGCACCAATAAAAACCTCACGGTGCGCGTTCAGCAGCAGCACAACCTGACAACCGATGTGATGGAGCGCCAGATTCCGGATATTCAATACCGCGTGGGCGGCCCTGTTTTTTCCCGGGAGGTGGATGAAGACGCCGTTTACGAAGAGTCGTTTTTAGACAAATTCAATTACACTTACTCCAACCGCGCTAATTTATTTGCCCGGCGCGCGCTGGATACGATTATTGATCAGGATACCACGGCGTGGTATGCGGGTTATACGGATAACTTAACTATCGATTATTCCGGTTCGTTCCTCGATGTCATTAACGTGACGCCGCGTATTTCCTATCAGGGTATGTGGTCGGGAAGAACCTGGATCAATCCCGAAGATTCTCTCCCTTACCGGCGGGCGCGCAACGGTTTCCGCCCTTCTCAGGAAGAATACGGGAATTTCTTTTTTCACCATAATTACAGTTTGAACACCGATACGAAGTTGTATGGAATCTGGGTTCCCGAGATCGGGCGTTTCACAGGGATTCGCCATGTGCTGTCGCCCGGGATTTCTTACACCTATGCGCCGGAAATCGACACGAATAAATATTTTGTGCCGCACCCGCTTCTCGGGCAGAGCGCTTACCAGTTAGAACAGCAAACCATCGGGTTTTCGCTCGGGAATGATTTTGATATTAAGTATCTCCTTTCTTCGCTTACGTCTCCCGACAGCGCTTCTGCGGATTCCGTCGAAGAAGAAGACCGTTACGGCACGCGCCGCTTAATCACCACCAAACATACCACTTCTTACAACTTTGCCGCTGACTCTCTTCGTTGGTCGAACATTCAATCCAGTTTCGGGTTTCAAGTGCTCCCGAATTATTTATTCACCATCCGCACGGAACACAGTTTTTATCACCGGTTTGAAGAAGACCCGAATAAAATCCGGATTCCCGAACTCGTGCAGTGGAGTTACGATCTCTCGCGGTCGTTTAGCTGGGACGGTTCCTTTAATGCGGGGCTTCCGTCTCAATTAGGGAATTCGGAAACCGGCAATAAAAAATATGAGACCACCTCTTGGTCGCTCGGTTTCGATTACCGTTATACTTTTTCAAGCACCCGCGCCGGGAAAGATCTTTTCCGGGATAATGTTTCGCATTCCACGAGTCTTTCCGCTTCGCTTCACCCGACTTCCGACTGGGTGATGACTTACAGCACGGTGTATGATTATCTCAACGGGCGCTTTGCCACGCACCGGTTTACCTTTGACCGGACGCTTCATTGCTGGCAACTTGATTTCAGCTGGACGCCCACGGGAACGGCGGCCGGTTGGAGTTTTTCCATTTATGTGAAAGATTTGCCGGATATTCGGTTGAATGCGGGCAGCACGAACGAATAAAAAAGAACTAATTTTAGTTTTATGAAATTAATACTCCCCGTTGCCGGTGTAGGCACGCGCCTCCGGCCTTTTACGCTCACGAAACCCAAATGCCTGTTGCCTGTGGCCGGCATGACCGTTTTGGACCATATTTTGGGCTATTTCAAAGATTATGAAATTTCCGAGACCATTCTGATTACCGGCTATAAATCCGAAGCGGTGGATGAGTTTTTGAAAACGCGCGAATTTAAGAACATGCGCACGGTTCTCCAAAAAAATCCCCAGGGTTTAGGCGAGGCGATTTCTCTTTGTTTGCCTTTCCTTAACGACGATGAACCGGTGCTCATTGTTCTCGGTGATACGCTTTTTGAAGCCGATTTCTCTTTCCTGAAAGATTCCGAAGAAAGTGTTTTGATGACGCGTGTGGTGGAAGATCCGCGCCGGTTCGGCGTGGTGGTGAAAGGAGAAGACGGTATTATTTCCCGCCTGGTGGAAAAACCGCAGGAATTTGTCTCGAATGAGGCGCTTGTCGGGATTTATTACATCAAAGACATTGCCGCGCTGCGCCGTTCGCTGAATACCCTGATTTCGGAAAACATCCGGACCCGAGGCGAATATCAATTGACCGACGCGCTCCAGAATATGGTGGATTCCGGCGTGCGTTTTAAAACAAAGCCTCTCGCGGAGTGGCTCGATTGCGGCACTTCCGAAGCATTTATTGAAACTAACGAATTTGTACTGAAAAAAATGAACGTGCCGGTAGGGAAATCCTATCCGGATTCTAAAATTATCCCGCCGTGTTACTTTGGAAAAAATGTCGCCATCGAAAATTCAACGATCGGCCCGAACGTTTCTATCGGCGACAACTGTACCGTGACCGGGAGCGAGCTTTCCGATTGTATTTTGGATCACGGCACTTTTGTAAAGTCATCCGCGCTTCAAAAATCCGTATTGGGTGAGAGCGCTATCGTGGAAGGCGTTAAAGGTAAACTCTATCTCGGAGATTATTCTCTGATTTCCGCTCAAGGGGAGGGCTCGTGAGTTTTATCCTCGCCAGTGCCAGTCCGCGGCGTTCCGAGATTTTAACGATGATCGGGATTCCTTTTGAAGTGGACGCGCCTCGCGTAGATGAAAATTTGAAAGCCTCGCACCCCACAGAACTCCCCCGGTTACTCGCGGAAGCCAAAGCGAAAGAAGTTTCTTTACGGCGGAAAGATATGTGGGCGCTCGCGTTTGATACGCTTGTTTTTTTAGATGAAAGACCTCTCGGGAAACCGCAGGATGCCGATGACGCTTTTAAAATGCTCTCGGCGCTTTCGGGGCGGGAGCATGAAGTCATAACGGGGGTTGCCCTCGCCAGAAACGGAATGATTGAAGAAAGCGAAGAAGAAAGAACAAAGGTTTTTTTCAGAAAGCTGAAACCCAAAGAAATTTCGGATTATATCGCGACCAACGAACCTTTCGATAAGGCCGGCGCTTACGGTATTCAAGGGATAGGCGCGCGGCTCGTGGATTCGGTGGAAGGTTGCTTCTACAATGTGGTAGGGCTTCCCATCGCGTTAACACTCGACATTCTACAAAGTGTAAAGGAGGCATGATGGCTGACTCAAAAGAAAACACTCACAGGCAGGAATCTCTCGGCAATTACCTGGCTCGTGCGCGGGAAGCAAAACATGTTTCCAAGAAAGCGCTCGCCGAAGAAATGCATATTTCTATTGACGTTCTCGAAAGAATCGAGGCCGGTGATTGGGCATCTTTTCCGGTAGATGCTTATGTGCGCGCTTATCTGAACTCCATCGCGACTTTTTTGGAACTCGATGGCGATGATGTGGTTGCCCGGTTCGACCGGGAAAAGGGAATCGAAACCGCGAAACCGGCGAAAGCCGGCGAAACCGCAAGCGCGGACCCGAAGCCGAAAAGTTCCTCGCGGAAAGGTTTATTAATCCTGATCGTG
Source organism: Fibrobacter sp. (assembly GCA_031271785.1). Classification (GTDB taxonomy): domain Bacteria; phylum Fibrobacterota; class Fibrobacteria; order Fibrobacterales; family Fibrobacteraceae; genus JAISUZ01. Next base: position 7,380 of record JAISUZ010000110.1, read on the forward strand.
CTGTTATGTGTCGTAGTGCTCGCGGTATTGTTCCGCTTGAATAACCCCAAATCCGAAGCGGCTCCTCCGGCGTCTGCTTCCAAAGCGGAAATTCCGGCGCAGGACTCTCTCACGGAAGATTCGTTCCTTTCGGAGGAATCGTCTTTGATTTTGAATGACTCCATTTTGGAAAAAGTGGATTCGATTGCAAGCGACCTGCCAAAGGTCTCGGATTCCATTCCGTCTTCCACCACCGTTTTTCTTTCCGCCGGTTCCGGGACGGAGAAAACCGAAACGGAAGTATCTTCGGCCGCCGCCAAAACCAAGAGTACCTATTCGAGCCGGCTTGAGTTTTACGGAACCGACAGCACATCTTCCTGGATCGGAATTCAAAAGAAACCGAATGACACTCTTTTTGTAAGAGAAACCGTATTGAAAAAGCCGGGAACGTTTTTCGAATACGGATCAAACGACACTTTATATGTAACCATCGGCAACCGGGACGGTATTTCCAAACTGATGCTGAACGGAAAAGAAATTTATTTGGCGAAAGGCTCCGGAAAAACCGCTCACATGAAGGTTTATTCGGGAAAAATTATTTCGGGAGTTCGTTAATATGCGCAGCGCTTCGATAGAAAGAAATACACGGGAAACCAAAATTCATTTGGAATTAAATCTGGATTCCGATGTACGCGGGAAAATTGACACCGGCTCCGCATTTTTGGATCACATGCTCGACTTGTTTCAGGTACACAGCGGATTCTCACTTAACTTAAAATGCGAAGGCGACTCCGAAATCGACATGCATCACAGCATTGAAGACATCGGCATTGTTTTCGGCGCCGCTCTCGTGCAGTGCCTCGGCGACAAAGCCGGCATCGAACGCTACGGATTTTACTTTGTCCCCATGGACGAAGCCCTCGCCCGTGTTTGCCTTGATTTCAGCAACCGCATCGGTTTCGTTTGGCGCGTGGAACTCCCGTCGAAAGCGGTAGGCTCTGAAAGTATGGACTCGGTGCTGTTTATGCACTTCTTCAAAAGCCTTGCCGAAAATGCGCGCATGAACCTCCATGTGGAACTTTTTTACGGCGACGATAACCATCATTGCCTCGAAGCGATCTTTAAAGCGTTCGCGCGGGCAACCGCCATGGCCGCCGCCCCCTCCCGGAACATCCACGGAATCCCAAGTTCCAAAGGCGTGCTTTAATTAAGAATCTCCCGGTTCCTCAGGCACATACTCTCACTTGTCATTCCGGACAAGTGTCGCATCGGTAGTCTCATACAAACACGAACATCGTATTTGACCGGGTATCTCTGTTTTCGGGCGTGCCCCGGCGCATCCGGCATCACCCTCATCCATTTTCTTCTATTATCCTCAAGTTCCTGACCTCCGAGCCGGGATCCAAAGAAGAACCATTTTGAATGTTTTGCTCATCAGGGTCCACTATGATGCGCCGGGTCGGCGTGTCTCCGGGCTACCCTCCGGTCGGTGCTGCGCACTGCGCATCAATGCGCACCCTCCGCCTGCCTCACGCGGCTTCGCTTACAGCTTCAACCACCTCAACCGCAGCGCGTTCCCAATCACCGAAACCGAACTCAAACTCATCGCGGCGGCGGCAAGCATAGGCGAAAGCAGTAAACCGAACGGGGGATAAAGCGCTCCCGCCGCAATCGGGATTCCGATCGCGTTGTAAACAAATGCAAAAAACAG